>JAPOSW010000095.1 GCA_026709505.1 Gammaproteobacteria bacterium
GCCGTCCGGCCAGCGCAGCCGGAACAGTGCGTCATGGCACTTGTCCTCGTCTCCGTAATGTTCGAGAAATTCGTTGAGACTGAGGCCTTTCTGGAACTGGACAGGATTTCGCTTCATGGATATACTCCTTTTTAATCAAGTGGTTGCATCTGTCCCATTGTATCACAAAACCTGCTTATGATTGGTGGTAATTAGGTAAGATTTCGCATCATCGCGCCTTTGTTCGATGAGGTCATCAAGCAAAGTCGACATTTGTTCATAGAATTTGGGGTCTGTCAGCTGATCGCGAATAATCGTCTTGCGCACATTATTGATGATTCCTTCGGCAACAGCGTTTCTTGATAGCGATCCTTTTGCATTGAGCTTCCTGGCGATCGCATCGTGGATACCAGTCTTGATAATCAACTCTACCAGCGAATAATTGTCTACCGCTCCCAGAGAGTCGGCAGGGTCGGCCTGAATGTAGGTGTTGATTAGATGACGCATGTCAGACTCATAAGGCTTTATGTCCAGCTCTTCGCCAGAGTGTTTCTTGATCGCAGTGCGCACCTCGCTAAAGAATTCAACCTCCTTTTTCAGCATTGTGATCTCCGTATCAGAATATCCCGCCTCATCAATCTCCTGTGAAATGGCTGCGAAAGCCCGGACATAGGTGGCCGTCGATTTATAAAATGAAATACGCAGGATTTCCTTGTCATTCAGGGCGTTCGGATCATTGGCATCACCGCAAAAGTAGTGCAGATATTGCTCAAGCTCGCGCGGTGCAGGAACTGGTTCGCAGAGATATTTCAAGGACTCGCGGGCAGAGTCGAGCCTCGCTTTTCCTTCGGCCAGCCAATCCTTGATATGAATGTTGTTGTTTCCTCCGCTACCTTCGTCAACGTCAAGCTCATTTGAACTGTATACTGCAATGGCTTGCTGCACATCTCCGAACAGCTCCTTGAAATCGACAATATAGCCATAATCCTTGTCATCGCCATCAAGACGGTTGGTACGGCAAACGGCTTGAAAAAGACCATGGTCGTGGAGTGCGTTATCAAGATAGATGTATGAGCATGAAGGCGCATCAAATCCTGTTAGCAACTTGCTCACCACAATCAGTAGTTTGCAGTTGGCAGGCTCTTCAATAAAGCGTCTCTTGGTTTCTTCCTCATACTTCACTGTTGTCTGTCCGTTCTTCAGAACATGCTCAGTATAGGTGTCGTACTTGTAGCGTTCATCGCTGTTGGCAGGCTCTCTTGAAATCGCATTATGGTTCGGTTCGTAGGAGGTAATGATGCCGCAATAGGGGCCAAATTCATAATTTTGAAACAGCCGAAAGTAGTGACAGGCATCATAAATGGAAGCCGAAACCAGAATTGCGGAGCCGCGATTATTGTTCAGGCGCGGCTTGAGACTGAAATCTTCAATGATGCTGGCAATGATGCGATTTTTTCGCTCTCCCGAACTCATCAATTCTTCCATTGTCGCCCAGCGTTTTCGAAGCAACGACTTCTGAAAACCGTTCAGGTTTCTGGTTTTTTGCTCAAACCAGGCATCGATGGAATTCTGCGCGGTCAGGCGTTGTGGCACATCACGGGCTTCATACTTAAGGTCAAGAACCACATTGTCGGCTACAGCCTGATGGAATTTATAGGTATGAATGTAGGTGCCGAAGACTTCGCGGGTTGTCTTTTTGTCATTCCGGAGCAACGGTGTTCCGGTAAAGCCAATGAAGATGGAATCCTGCATCCAGCGTTTCATCTGCCTGTTCATGTCACCCCCTTGAGTCCGGTGGCATTCATCGACAAATATGTAGAAACGTCCATTAATTGTGGGCGGCTCGATATTTTGCTCAAGCTCGAACTTGTGAATGAGTGCACAGAGTAAGCGCGGGGTTGTTGCACCGAGTTTATCAACGAACTGCTTTCGTGAAACAATGCGCGGCGATGGCTCATTCTCGCCAACCACTCCAGCATTCAGCATAACTCCCGAAATCTGTTTGTCCAGCTCATCCCGGTCGGTGATGACCAGAATTCTTGCGTTTGAATCGTATTCCATCAACCACTTGGCGATTAGAACCATCACGATGCTCTTGCCACTGCCTTGCGTATGCCAGATGACGCCGCCTTCGCGTTGTCGGATCCGTTTCTGGGCAGCCTTAATGCCGAAGTACTGGTGAGGCCTGGGCACTTTCTTCTGGCCTGCATCGTATATGATGAAATTGCGGATCAAGTCCAGCAATCGCTCCTTTTCGCACATCTGGGAAAGAGGCTTGTCGAGCAAGGTGCCAGGAACCTTTGCATTGGCGTCTTCCTCACCTTTCCACTGAATGAAAAACTGCTCGGGAGTGCCGGTGGTGCCGTAGTACAATCCCTGAGAATCACTGCCCGCAAGGACAAGCTGCACCGTGCTGAAGAATCCAATGTTAAAAATCCTTTCCTGATTCGTAATAAGCTGGCGAATACCATCGGCCACTTCCACTGAGCTGCGTTTCAGTTCAATGATGGCCATGGCAATGCCATTGATGTACAAAACCAGATCCGGGCGGCGTTCATGACCGCCTTTCAGGGTCACTTCCTCGGCCAGGGCAAAGTCGTTTTTCTGAAAATGTTCCCAGTCAATCAGGTGAACGTCCTCATACGGTTTTCCCGGTGCCAGTGATACCCTGACTGGATAGCGTAGCAAGTTGTAGGTACGCATATTGGCCTGATAGAGGGTGATGCCCGTGGTATCGGCGGCGGTTTCCAGCTTTTGCAGTGTAGCGGAGATATGGGCATCCGAATAACCGCGTTTCTTGAGATTTGCCTTGAGATATTCTGTTTCAATGGGTCGATTGTTTTCACGCTTGGTCCAATCCCCAAGATAGCGGTATCCAAGACAGACTGGCCGTGAACTATCGGTGAACAGTGCAACTACCCTTTTCTGTGTCATGCGCTCGGGTCGGGGCTCTTCAGGCATTAGGTTCTCCTGGCTCAATCAATCTGGCTCTGCTCTCGAGCACTTTCCTTAATCTTAATGCCATAGTGTAGTAGCATTCGATAAATATTCTCCTTAGCATCAAGGGAGCTAAGACCACCACCCAGTGCACCACTTGATCCAATTCACGCAAATCAAGTCCAATCAGATTATCGCTGTAATCTTGATTTTGCAGAAATGGCTTCAGCAGGCTTGGAACGATATTTCTCTTATCGTGATCTTTCCAGTAACCCAGGTAATCACATGCCAGATGAATCTTGAACAGCTTGACGATGCGGTTTTGCGTGACACGCTCTTTTGCTCCAACTTTACTTATCATCACTGCCCAAACTATCTGGTGATTTATGTGCCTTTTTCTTCTGTGACGTAATGCGACACTCAAGCTTTTTGATGTCTTCTGCAGGAGGCAAGGTTTATGGTCATATGCCTCGTTCAATCAAGGTCTTGCGAACAGCCTGATTGTTGGTGATATGCTCACTGGATATTTGCGATTCAATGCTCATCTTGTTTTCACGAGCATTGTGGATCGTGATTTCCGCGGCAAAGTCTTTCGCCTTGAGGATAATGGTCGGTGCAAAGTCAGCCAGTGGACGGTTATTAGCCACTTTCCATTGAGCCTTCATTTGTAGCATGCTTTTGCCAAAGAGTGCTTGGTCCCCCTTGCTGCGAATGATGCCAAAATTTCGATCCTGGCCCGTTTGCTCGAATATGATTTCGGACAGCTCCTTTTCTGTCTGCGTTAACTTCTTTCGGGCTGAGAGGCGTTCCTGTTCCAGGATACGTCGTTCGATCAACTCGGTCCTGCGGGTTTGTATGGCAAAGTAAGTCTGAGCAAAGGCGATCTGCTCTTTTCGTGGGTCGCCGTTCTGGGCAACCAGGTAGCAGGCATAGCGGGTGAGCATTACATCATCAATCTCCCGCTGGCTGCCGGAACCTATATCAACCATTTTGCTGACGTCGGCAAAATGGTCTGAAACTTCATGTCCACTGACCTCAGAGGCCACTCTTGCCTTGGAAACCACCAGAGCAAAGTTTCGCCACTGGTCATAACCCAGAAGATGTTGCAGATCGCGGGCAAGCCAATATTCAACTCCACTTTCAGTTTGCTGGGCATGAAGCTCAAAATTGTCTGTAAGGGTAGTGATTAGCTCTTTTTTCAACCGGCCTCCTGCTTTGTATCGGCCTTAATTAATCGTGTTTTGCCGGTCAACAGTTCCTGCATCATCGCCTGTTTGAGATTTCGAGTCTTTTCCCTGCGGGCTTTGATTGCGGCTATTTCGGCATCCATGTCGGAGAGAACAGAAACGATAGCATTTTGCTCATTTCGATCAGGGAAACTGATCATTAAACGTGCCAAATCGTTCGGTTGTACATGGGGCTGAGCTCCACCAGATTGGAGGGAATATAATTCTGCTTGGCGCAACTTTAATTTATAGTAAGCGAATTTGGCTGAAATGTAATCTGAGCTTTCAATGGTCGAGCAATCAGAGGCAAATATGGGAGCCTCGTAGAACCCCACAAAACCGGCATTTGCTCCCGAAGCGCTTATTGTCACGCACTGCCCAAACCTGTTGGCAGTATCGTGAAAGTAGGCGGGATTTTTCCCGCCAGCGATTACCGGAACATTTCCTTGTTGAAGCCGAGAAGAAGTCATCGGTTCTCCCTTTCGAATTAATAATACTTCTGGAAGATAGGCCGAATTCCATTTTTTCTCAAACTTGGGCAGGCGAGTTTTGCCGGTGAGGAGCTGTTGCATGACCGCCTGTTTGATGTTGCGTTTTTTGGCAATGAGCCGGTCAAGGCTACCCAGCAGAGCATCTGTATCGCTCAGTGCTTTGGCAATGGCACACTGTTCAGCCTTGCTTTGTGGAAGGGGAATAATGAATTTCCTAATCCTACCAAGTGCAAGCTTTGGCTGAGCTCCTACTGTTCGAATCGAGTCAATGGCATTTTGAATCAGAGGAGACTTTAAGACATATAGTAGGAAATCAATTGAGCATGAAATTTCGGTTATTCGGTTCGCATTTTCGGTCAGATTCGCACCATCAAGTTCCTCGGGGACTCTTCCGACAATACCTAGTGTACCAGCGACTGATATGAATATATCATCGCGAAAAATTCGATATTGGCGTATTGATGGATATACGTCTCCGGGTACGTACTTGATATTAGAAAGTAAGATTGTCCCGTACTTCATATCAGTTACTCGTATGTATGGAAAAGGTGTAGGATAGTCTGTAAGTGAACTACCAAGTGGAAGCCTCTTTCCACTGACTACCCGAGCAATACTGCTGATCGGCTTCAAATCCCAGTCATCGGGAATTACTCCTATCTCGGTTTTCCTATATCCTGGTTTCAGTTCCATTTTCCCCCATTCTTTTTAAGTGCTCATCAACACGCGCTGAAATCCTTATTATTTTATTTGCTAGTTTCAGCAAGGGCATATCGTATCTTTCCGCTACTTGACGAACACGGTTTGTTAGAGATTGAGAGAGGTGATCCAATTCACTCTGAATAGCATTTTCTATGGTACTCAGCCACTTGTCATCCACTACGAGCGTTTTGATCTCATTTACGCTGAGTTGCGTATATTTATCATAAGCAAGTTTATCGAGGGTTGCATCTGCTTCCTTTATTCTGCCTTTAAGCACGTTTTCCTCATCCAGAAGACCGAGATAACGAAAAGTTGCCTCTAGATCAACAAGATTTTCTGGCAGGGGCTTTTTCTTAAGACGCTTCTGGTAAAGATCCAAAATATCGGCGAGAAGCCCGGAAGCTTTTTTCATGGCTGCCTTATGCTCTCTTTCCGCCAAGAGATAACACGAAAGTACTTGTTTCTCATCCGTATCTTTGGTTGCAGTCATTCGATCATTAATAGCCTTGAGCGTCAGATTGCCCTTACTATTCTTTAAAACAGAAAGAAAACGATTGCTCTCCAATTCCCGGATTTGTGCGGCGTGTTTCCAAGCCTGATCCAGGATGGTGCTATATGTACGGCTTGCGGCTTTGTCTTCTTCACTCCATACAGCAACAAGGGCCTGGTTATAAGCATCCAGAGCATCTCTCTTGGTAGATACATCTTTTAATATGCCTTCTTGTCCGCCATGTTCCTCTGTCAATTCAGCAAGGCTGGCACTAACTGTGCCCAGTTCATATTGAAGGGAATCCAAATCGGCTTTCTCCTTGGCGAAATAGCGAGCGACGACATAAGGCTTGGGAATCAGGTCACAGGCCCACCCTTTATCTTTCTTGGCACCCTTTTTCGTACCACTCTTCACCTCTTCCAAGATGCGGTGGGGCTTGGCCTTCCATCCGTTGCCAGAAATCAGGAAGCAATCATCCTGCATGACATTGACCCAGTAGTCCATAAGGCACTGGTAAACTTCATAGGCATCAAGGAGCGGGATATTACGGAATTTCGTCAGCAAGTATTCAGAAATGGACTCAATAAGTTCCCTGGGGCTCCCTTCTTTATCGAACCCTTTCAAGATTGCTTTATTGACATCGCACCATTCTTCAAAAGCTTTGGCAACAGTCGACTTGAAGCCATAGAATTCGCTGTGATTCATAATGACTGACTTCACGGAACTGACGGGTGGCTTCAATTTGGAATAACCGGGCCGGCCTGCACTTTCGAAAAGTTCATCCCGAACGCCGGGCATCACATTCCAGTAGTCATCAAGTAAATCTAAATCGCGATCAGGAATTCCCCCGCGCAAATGACCATCAATGTCCTGAATGTCTTCTGGCTTAACGTTGTCAATGTAGCGAGGCAGGTTCAGGTTATAGTTATTTTTCGAATCGGAAATTTCGTCGAAAGGTACCATGCGCGAATAACGAGGAAGGTCGACCTGCCTAGCAAAGACATCGACAATTTTATGGATATCCTGCTCACGCAGACGATTCTTGTTGCCGTCTTTAATGAAGCCTCCGGAAGCATCAATCATGAAAATGCCCTTGCGGGCCGGAGCATTTTCCTTGTCGAGTACCAGAATACATGTGGGGATGCCGGTACCGTAAAAAAGGTTGGCCGGCAATCCGACGATTCCCTTCAGATATCCTGATTGAACAAGCCGCTTGCGAATGACCGCCTCAGCATTGCCCCGAAAAAGTACGCCATGCGGGAGAATGCATGCCGCTTTACCTGTACTTTTCATTGAGCGGATAATATGTAGCAGGTAGGCGTAGTCTCCCTGCTTGGCTGGAGGTTCCCCCCATTCAAAGCGCTTGTATGGGTCGGCCGTGGGCACGAGCCCAGTGCTCCAGGATTTGTCGGAAAAAGGCGGATTGGCAACAACGAAATCATAGGTGCGCAAATTCCCGCCATTCTTGAATTTAGGGGCGGCCAGAGTATCTCCACTGAGAATGCTGGCTGTTGGGAAATTGTGCAGAATCATGTTCATTCGGGCGAGGCCTGCCGTGGTCACGTCTTTTTCCTGTCCCTCCAGAGTGATTTGCTTGTCGGCCTCCGTAGCAACTTTCAACAACAAGGAACCGGATCCGCACGTTGGATCATAAGCCGTGGTGCATGCAACCGTATTCTTCGCGGAAATGCCGATGACCTTGGCGATGATGCGACTGACCTCGGGAGGCGTATAGAATTGACCCTTGCTTTTGCCGCTTTCAGAAGCAAAATGCCGCATCAGATATTCGTAGGCATCGCCCAGAATATCGTCGTGTTCGGCGCGGTTTTTTGAAAAGTCCAGTTCGGGATTCTCGAAGATGCTCACCAGATTGGTGAGTCTGTCCACCATTGCCTTGCCTTCGCCAAGCTTGTTCGGGTCGTTAAAGTCGGGAAAGTCGCTGCGGGCCAAGCGAGAGTTGCTGTCGATCAACGGTTGAATGACCCGAGTGTTGATCCTGTCGCCAATATCGCTCTTGCCCTTGAGTTCGACCATGTCTGCGAAACTGGCGCCCGGTGGTATGACTACTGCAGGCTTGAAGTCTTCCGTATCCTCATATTTGTCCGAGATGTACTTGATGAACAGCATGAACAGGACATAGTCCTTGTACTGGCTGGCATCCATCCCACCCCGCAATTCGTCGCAACTCGCCCATAGCGAGGAGTAAATCTCAGATTTCTTGATTGCCATACAGAGAAATTACCGTTTTCAATCTATCTTTTATCATCTGTAGAGCATTCCTGGATGCTAAAACTTGAGACAATTATATTGACTACCAGACTGATTCTTGATTTTGAATTTTCTTTCCTTTGTCAATATCAGTTAAGGCCGATGAATTTTCCCAGTCGCATCCAGAATTCGCTTTATTATAGTTGGGCCTGAGTAAATCAGGCCAGTATAAAGCTGAATCAGGCGGGCTCCGGCTTCAAATTTTTCCAAAGCGGATTCCGGGTCATGAATGCCACCAACTCCGATAATCGGAATTTCATCCTGCAGATTGTCATGGAGCAATTTGACAACCCGGGTAGAGGATTGTCTGAGCGGTGCCCCGCTGAGTCCTCCGGTCTGGGCTGAAAGAGGGTGATTTTCGGTGCCGGGGCGAGTTATAGTGGTATTGGTGGCGATGATGCCATCTATCGAGTGGGTTCGCATCAAGGCGGCGATTGCATTGACTTGAGAGTCATTCAGATCGGGTGCAACCTTGATCACCAGAGGTTTCCGGTTTCCGGTTTTGTCAGAGAGGCGTTCCCGTTCCTGATTTAGACTCGCGAGAAGCGAATCCAGCAATTCACGGTCCTGGAGTTCTCGCAACCCCTCGGTGTTGGGTGAGGAAATATTGATAGCGATGTAGTCAGCGAGTGCATAGACTTCCCGCAAGCAGGTCAGATAATCACCAATGGCCCCGTTGATCGGGGTCGTGGCATTCTTGCCGATATTGATGCCGGTCACGATGCTGCCTGAAGTTGCCGCCAGGTTTTTCTTGAATTGTGCAACACCGACGCTGTTAAACCCCATTCGATTGATGAGAGCCTGATGTTCCATCAGCCGAAACATGCGGGGTTTTGGATTGCCGGGTTGAGGTTTTGGCGTGACGGTGCCGACTTCGACAAAGCCGAATCCCAGCCTGCGAAAGATATCCCTGGCCGTACCCTGCTTGTCCAGTCCGGCAGCCAGCCCGATCGGATTGGGAAAGCGGATGCCCATTATCGGGGGAAACTGTTCCGTTTCTGCTGTTCCTGGCGCAGGTTTTCGGGTACTGGGGAGGCGACTGGCCAGGGCAAACAACCGCAGTGCAAGATCATGGCTGGTTTCCGGATCCAGTCGAAATAACAGCGATCGAATCAACGGGTACATCAGAAGTTTTCCTGATTGCCCAGAAGGCGCCATTTGCCGCGCGGAATACCGGTCAATTCGACCTTGCCTATCCGGGTCCGAACCAGTGATTTGACGGTCAAGCCAACTGCTTCGCACATGCGGCGGACTTGCCGTTTTCGGCCTTCCTTCAGTATGAAAGTGAGCTGCTCACGGCCGGTTTGCTGAATTGACGCTCGCCGCAAGCGCTTGCCGTCAAGTTCAATCCCTTCGGTCAGTTGCTCGATGCAGCGTTCAGTGATCTTGCCTTGAACCTTGACTGCATATTCCTTTTCGATCCCGCTATGCTCACCGATCAGCTGCTTGGCAATTCGACCGTCCTCGGTGTAAACCATAAGGCCACTGGAATCGATATCCAGTCGCCCAGCGGGCGCAAGTCCCTTGTGCCTCGGAACTGAAGTATTGGGGTGGATGGCATTTGTTCTGGTAATCAGGACAATTGCCGGTCGATAGCCCTTTTCAGGCTGCCCTGAAACATAACCGGGTGGCTTGTTCAGCAACACGGTTTTGAGTCGATCCTGCTGCGTTTGTGCATCCGGAGATAGCCGTACCTCCTGATCCGGATATACCTTGTATCCGAGAGTGTGCACAATGTCCCCATCGACTTCCACCAGACCGAGAGCGATATATCGGTCAGCTTCACGTCGAGAGCATATTCCGCGCATTGACATCAGTCTTGACAGACGTATCGGCTCCCCTGTATTGCGCTCAGACATCCCGTGCCGCTTGGACGGCATGACCAGTATAGTTGGCGGGGGTAAGGGCTAGCAGGGAATGCTTGGCCGGCTCGGGTATTTCGAGTTCGGCAATGAAGGCATGCAACCTGCTCTGGGTAATGTTGTCCTGACCGCGGGTGAGCGCTTTTAGTTGTTCATAAGGCTCAGGAACGCCGTAGCGTCGCATGACAGTCTGAATCGCTTCGGCCAGAACCGCCCAATTGTCATTCAGGTCGGTCTCGATGCGGTCTTTGTTGGCAGCCAGTTTGCCCAGTCCCTTGAGGGTCGAGTCCCAGGCAATCAGGGAATGGCCAATGCCGACCCCAAGATTGCGAAGTGCCGTTGAGTCGGACAGGTCACGCTGCCATCGGCTGATCGGCAATTTGTCTGCAAGGTGCCCCAGAATTGCATTGGCAATCCCCAGATTGCCCTCGGAATTCTCAAAATCAATGGGGTTGACCTTGTGCGGCATGGTGCTTGATCCAACTTCACCGGCAACGGCTTTTTGCCGAAAATAGCCCAGCGACACATATCCCCAGAGATCGCGGTCCAGATCCAGGACAATGGTATTGATGCGGCTGAGGGCATGGCAGAATTCGGCAATGGTGTCATGCGGCTCGATTTGCGTGCTGTAGGCCTGGCTTGCAAGCCCAAGCCCTTCAACAAAGGATTGGGAAATCGATTCCCATGGAGCTTCCGGATAGGCCGCATAATGGGCATTGAAATTTCCTACTGCGCCATTCATCTTGCCGCGTATCGCAACTCCGGACAAGACTTTTTGCGCACCATCCATCCGGCTGACGAAATTCGCGAACTCCTTGCCGAGTGTAGTCGGGCTGGCTGGCTGTCCATGGGTACGGGATAGCATGGCCTGGTCCTGATGTTCCTGTGCCATGCGCCGAAGAGCGGCGGCTAGTGTGGCTAGCCTGGGTTTGAGTATTTCCGATTGGCTCTCCTTGAGCAGCAGGGCATAGGACAGGTTGTTGATATCTTCCGATGTGCAGGCAAAGTGCACGAATTCCAGATTGTTGTCGGGGATGCCAAGTACCTTGACTTGCTCTTTCACATAATACTCAACAGCCTTGACGTCATGGTTGGTCGTGCTCTCGATTTGCTTGATTTTGAGCGCATCCTCAATCTCGAATTGATCAACGATTGCACGAAGTGCATCAGCCGTCCGATCGGAAAATTCAGCAATCTCGGGCAAGTCGGGTTGCCTGGACAGGTGGATCAGCCATTCGATCTCGATATTTACTCTTGCCTTGATCAACCCGAATTCGCTGAACAACGGGCGCAAGTCATCAACCTTTGAATGGTAGCGACCATCAAGAGGCGAAATTGCGTTCAATGGGTTCGATGTGGAATCCGAAGGCATTATTCAATACGGTCTTGATGGCAGGCACGATGGATCACGCCCCCGCCAATACAGGTTTCGTTATCATAAAACACGATTGACTGGCCTGCTGCAACCCCCCATTGCAGTTTTTCGAAAGTCACTGCTGCCCCTTTGCGGGCAGAGGGCGAGATCCGGCATCGCTGATCGGGCTGGCGATAACGGATTTTGGCCATGCAATGGATAGGCGCCATGGGTGGCTCTCCGCTTGTCCAATGCAGGTCCTCGGCGGTGAGGGAATTGCTCAACAGCGCCGGGTGCTGCTTGCCCTGAACGGCATAAATCAGGTTTTTTTCGACATCTTTTCTGGCCACGTACCAGGGTTCGCCATCGCCACCGATACCGAGGCCCTGTCGCTGTCCGATAGTGTAGTAGCAGGCGCCCTGGTGCTGACCCACGGTCTGACCGTCCAGGGTCAGTATCTTGCCGGGCCTTGAAGGCAGATATGACTTCAGAAAATCCATGAACCTTCTCTCGCCGATAAAGCAGATGCCGGTACTGTCCTTCTTGTCATGCACCGGGAGCGATAGATCCCGGGCGCGTTCCCGAACCGCCTGTTTGGTCATGTCTCCAACCGGAAAACAGGACTTGCTCAAGGTCTCCTGACCCAGTGTGTACAGAAAATAGCTCTGGTCCTTGTTGTCATCCAGCCCTTTCAGGAGCTTGTAGCTGCCCTGGGTCTTTTGAATTCGTGCATAATGCCCGGTAGCAATGCAGTCTGCGCCGAGGCTGACTGCCCAATCCAGGAATTCCTTGAACTTAATTTCCCGGTTGCAGACGATGTCCGGATTGGGGGTTCGGCCTTTGCGGTATTCATCAACAAATCCGGTGAATACGCGCTCCCAGTATTCCCTGGAAAAATTGACGGTCTTGAGCTTGATGTCCAGCAATTTGCAAACTTTCTCTGCATCTTCCAGGTCTTCAGCTGCCGAGCAATAGTCGGCAGTATCGTCTTCTTCCCAGTTCTTCATGAACAGGCCGGTGACCTGATGGCCGTCTTCGACGAGCCTGGAGGCGGCAACGGAGGAGTCCACTCCGCCAGAGAGTCCGAGCATGATGTTTGACATGATCTGGGTTTCCGCAGTCAGCCCGAGTTCGAGGCAGAATTCAATGACTCGTCAACGTTGATCATTGCTGGCGCGTCTATTGGTGATTCTGCTCCAGAGCGAAAGGTCGGCCCAATCTTCGCTGGCCTGAATTGCGGGGAGGTAGCCATTGGGCTGGAACCAGGAATCGACGACAAAGCGGTCCCCGGTCGATTTGTGACGGACCTGCGCGGCCCAGTGCTGGTCAATCAAGGCTTGACGATAGGCTCTCTCGATTACCTCGAAATGCCGCAGGAGGCCCTGTTGTTCAAACAGGCGAAGGTAGGTGGTGGTGTTGGTAGACTCATCGATGCAATCCTGCTGTCCTGGAAACAGGTCGCGGTAATTATCGACCAGAGGCAAGGATAGGGCCACATCCTTGTGAGTCGGCGTGTGCCGCCCGATCACGACTTCCATCCAGCCTATGGCCTGCCTGATTTGCTGAAGTTCTTCTTTGGGCGTTTTGGCGGGCGGGTAAAACCAGTTGGCCACTTCCAGCCATTCGTTTTCAGGCAGATTGACGATTGCACGATTCTTGCACCCGAAGTCATAGCAAACCGTTATCGCATCCAGACTGGGTTCGGGCACGGGCGGATCGACCTCTTTGGCCTGGAGTGAACCCGCCACTGGCAGGGTGCACAGCACTGCCAGCAAGCAGGTTCTAACTGGCTTGAACTGTTTGAAAAACTGCATCATTGGGCAACCGTTTTCCGGACTCGAAATCATCAATGCATTTTAGCACTATCTGATTTCTCAGATTATCGCGGTTTTCTTCAAGAGTTGTGCGGTCCAGCCACAGGACTTCCTCGATTTGGGCATCTATTTCGTGGTTTTCCACTGGTTCAAGCAAAGTCCCGCAATAGGCAAACCGGAGATAGGAAATACCGGATGGATTGCGCATGTAATAGATGCCTACGAGTCCTTCCGGCTCGAATCGCCATCCGGTTTCTTCGAGACATTCCCGGACAGTTGCCTCCTGTAGCGTTTCGTGCTCCTCAACATGGCCAGCTGGCTGATTGAGCATTGACTTGCCAAGAATTCGTTCCTTGACCATCAGGTATTTGCCGTGATGTTGCGCGATCGCGGCGACCGTGACATGCGGGTACCAGGGCACCTGCTGTTCAATTGCTGTCATGGCTGCTCCGGAAGCTGGCTGGATCCTGAACATGTCCGGATCGCCGAAAGAACTCGGGAGACAGGGTTTCGATGAAGCGGCTGGCCTGAGCAGAGATGAATTTGCCTCTTCTGAGAATGATCCCGTAGTTGCGTGGAGCAAAATGCTCGCCGACCGGGATAACGCCGAGTCGATCTTTTTTTTCGAGACAGATATCCGTCACAATGGAGATGCCGATGCCCAGTTCGACGTAGCGTTTTATGACTTCCCAGCCACCAGTTTCAAGGCTGACATTATGCTTGATATTATGGCGCTGAAAAGTCGATATTACGATATTCCAGGTGCTCAAATAGCGAGGAGGAAGAATCAGGCTGTAAGCGGCAATTTCCTCAAGGCGTACTCTTTCTTTTCCGGCCAGAGGGTGATTGATCGGCGTGATTAGGGTAGGAGTGAAGCGACAGATCGGAAAGTAATTCATGTCATCCGGAACTTCCAGCAGGGATCCGACTGCGAAATCCGCATCATCGGCACGCAGCATGGCAAGACCGTCGACACCGTTTACGTTGTGCAGCCGGATACGTACCCCGGGATATTGTCTGGAGAAGGACTTGATGGTTTTGGGGAGCATGTACAGGATTGTGGATTCTCCGGCTGCGATGTTGATGTAGCCGCTGTTCAGATTGCCGGACCGCGAGGCAAAGGTATCCCGGAGCGAATCCATGCCTTCCACCATGGGCAGGGCGATATCCAGCAATTCCTTGCCGTCCGGAGTGAGGCTGATTTTTGGACCGCGACGCTCGAACAAGATGGTATTGAGTTCGCGTTCCAGAGCCTGAATTTGCAGTGAGACAGACGGTTGGCTGAGATACAGCTTGGTCGCAGCCTTTGAGATACTGCCACTGCGTGCCGTGTGGCAAAACGCGCGAAGCTGTTTCAATCGGTTCTGTTTGTAGTACGAGGCAGCTTTCGGTTTCATTTTCGAGGGGTCGCCCTTTTTAGCATCAGTCAATTTGCCAAGCCTGAATGAATTATATCACTTGGGACTTGGCTACAAGCGTTGACTAATGGAAGCCCCACACTGCCTGTTTTGGTCATGCAATACAACGTCCCTGAGCTTTCAGGTTTTTGGAAGTGGCTGGACAATGACCATTGCTGAGTCAGTTCGACAGCCGGCGGGTCGGCGCATTCCATCCATCCATCCATCCATCCAGCTGGTCTTGTCTGGACAGGAAAAGGTGCAATGCAGTCTATCCGGTCTCGGATCAGGCAGTTATTGAGGCCAGCAATGCAGTACGGAACCTTGCAGGTTTCTCTGCGGCAAACCTGATGATTAAGCATCCAGCGTCATGCCAATGGCCCAGTATCGGACAGGGTCGTTTCAGCCTGATATGTGCGTCATGCGTTGTGAACTGCCAGTCAGCCCCTGCGTCGAACCGGTTTATATCTGCCTGCCAAGTCGCAGCCTCATCGCCATTTTATTAACATGGAAGGCAGGGTGATTGGAATGCTCAATAATGACCGGTTATATTGACATGATTCAACATCTTTGGAGTTTTCATGCTTATTGAGATAGGCTGATGATCCGTTGCTGCGACAGTTCTGACATCAACCGGTCAGCCCGGTCCGAAGGATACCGGATCAGGCGATTGTTGGAACTTCCATCCTTGTGAATGCGGTGGTGGTAATGGGAGGCAGTCAGTAGCGCTTGATCGAAAATCGCCCCGGCTGTCTGAAAACCGAAGGCATGTTGTTGCCAGGCTTGACTGCCAGTATCGCTTGCCGAGTCCCCAAAGATCCGGTCCGCTAGCAATCCGGTGTCATTCGGCCTTGATGATAACTCATTGCACGAAGTGAATCCGGAGTTGCTGCACATTCGTGATTTGAAGTTTGAGGGGACGGAACCGCAATCCACCCGTTTGATGAAACCTTGACCCATCCACACTTAATCCTGACATTGCATTTGCAATGCTGTCCTAAATTTTCCTTTAGTGTATCAACATATTCAATCTGGGAATCGCTCAAGCTGTCAGTATCAAGCGAATTGATGTCTCTGTCAGACCAGTGCGGAAACCCGCCTGAAATCTGCATGTTACACGAGTTTTTGTTAGCTTCGCTGTAGATGAAGGCAAAACCGCATGTCCAGACAGGATCGCCATACCAGTGTTCACAAAGCGAAACCCTGTCTGCTGATGCCGTACCGGCTCCAGCAAGGAACAGAACAACGGACAATGTAGCGATCATTGTTTTCTTTGACATCTTGCTATCCTCTTTTTTGTGTCTGTCATTGGCATATTGCAGGAACGACTATGCCCTGAATTGACTGGCTTGACATCCTTTGCCGTGAAGCTGCATGATCATCACTTTCCATTAACACATTAAGAACTCCATGTATTCGTATTCGTGGTCAGATGTTGCGGCTCAGTGAGAACAATCTTCACTGTCTCGTCACGTTCGCAACACCAGCCATCAAGGTTTACCATGGTCAGGGTGTCGGATTCGGGAGCATATCTTCCTCATGCTTATAGGGGCATTGTTCACGAATTATAGCGTATAGTCAATGCGCTTGAAAAGTCATATTGGACCAGCAACATGAAAAAACCATGACATGATGGTGACATCCATCGACATTTGAGACGGTTTTGGGTTTTTCGATGTCTGAACGAATGGAGATTGAAGAGAAAGCGTGCTCCATGAGGCAAGGAAAAATGACTTTTTCATTTGCGCATTCTTGGCAGATTATTCAGGAATGGAACCGTCCTTTGCCGGGTTGCCTAGCGCAGGATGGTCTTGGCGTCGACTGAAACCCTCCTCAAGATCAACTCGGTTGACGTTTTGCTATACGTAGGTATTCACCTTTTTTCGGGCGATTTATCGATATAATGACTTGCTCAGGAGCGTACCGGAAAATGACGATTTTCCATCCGCAGAACCGGCTTGTCGACAAATTGAGCCAGCAGCATTATTGCCTTTTCAATCAATGAAGTTCATATTGAAGCCCCTGCTTACGGTTTTCCTGTATGGCATTGTGTTCCTGGCGACTATGGGTATTGGCCTTGGGCTTTATGCAATCACTTTGCTCGAGGATTTGCCGACCATTGAAGAAATCCGGGAAATTCCACTGAATATCCCGCTTCGGATTTACACTTCCGACAACAAAATGATTGCTGAATACGGCGTTGAGCGCCGGATTCCGATTACGCTTGACGAAACTCCCCAGCTGCTGCTCGATGCCATTCTGGTAACCGAAGATGACCGGTTCTATCATCATACGGGTGTTGATTTCCCGGGTCTGCTGCGCGCTTCGGTCAGCAACATACTGACCAAGTCCCGGGGGCAGGGCGCCAGCACGATCACCATGCAGGTGGCGCGCAATGTGTTTCTCAATCCCGAGAAAACCTATGTTCGCAAGCTCAAGGAAATTCTGGTGGCGTTCAACATGGAGAGGGCCTTGACCAAGGATGAGATTTTCGAGCTGTATCTGAACAAGATCTTTCTGGGCCATCGTGCTTATGGGTTTGCCGCCGCTGCGCAGGTTTATTATGGCGAGGATCTTGCAAATCTCAGCGTGCCTGAGATTGCGATGCTGGCCGGGCTTCCACGGGCCCCTTCCCGGGATAATCCGATCAGCAATCCGGAACGAGCCCAGGAACGCCGTGCCTTGGTGCTCAAACGGCTCCATGAACTTGGGCGTATTGACAGTTTCAGCTACGAAAATGCCTTGAACTCACCCGTCACGGCCAGCAGGCAGGTCAATGACGCCACGCTGATTGCTCCCTATGCATCGGAAATGGCGCGACAGGTGCTGTATGATTATTTTGGCGAATCCGTGTATGAGCGGGGATTAAATGTCACGCTGACCATAAACAGCGAGTATCAGGCCCAGGCGGAGAAGGCTCTCAGGGACGGGTTGATTGCCTACGACCAGAGACATGGATACCGAGGGCCGGTTGGAGAGATTGTGGTTGATGCATTCGATCCGATGGCAGACGCTGGCAGGCTCAAGTCGGCAGTTCGGGATTTTTCGAGCAGCAAGGAGATTATTCCGGCGGCCGTGATCAAGGTCGAATTCGACCATTTCGAGGCGTTTGTTCACGATGAGGATGAAGATATCAAGTTAGTGAGGGTCGACTTTGACAATATGTCATGGGCCCGGGAACAGGTTGGAGACACTTGGCTTGGCGAGGAATTGCAAAGCCCTGCCGATGCAGTCAGTCTGGGGGATATTGTCTACTTGAGAAGGCCGAAGGCGGGCAGTGAAGAAGCCTGGTCACTCTCTCAGATACCGGAAGTATCCGGTGCTCTGGTCAGTCTCGACAGCAATACCGGCGCTATTTTGGCCATCACTGGCGGTTTTGATTTTTTCCTGAGCAAGTTCAATCGGGCTGTGCAAGCCAAGCGGCAGCCCGGTTCGAACATTAAGCCATTCATCTACTCGGCCGCACTGGAACATGGATTCACTCCATCGAGCATTATCAGTGCAGGGCCGATTGTGGTCGAGGACAATCTCGAAGGGGTTTGGCGCCCTCAGAACTACAGCAACAAGTTTTTTGGCCCTACTCGTTTGCGCAAGGCACTTAGCCTCTCCCTGAATCTGGTTTCGGTGCGACTGCTCCGGTCGATTGGCATTGTTCCGGCGATAGAGCATCTTGAGAAATTTGGATTCAGGCCGGAGGACTTGCCGCAGCATCTTTCCCTGTCGCTTGGGGCTACCGAGGTCACGCCGCTTGAAGTTGCCAGTAGTTTTGCGGTCCTTGCTAACAGTGGCTATCGAGTTACGCCGTATTTTATCAAGACCATTACTGACTCGGAAAACAACCCGATTGCCTTGCCCGAACTGGCTTGTGTTGAATGCGAGCCGGGCTTGGCAAAGGAAGTCGCCGGGGAAGGGGCTAATCCGGCACAAATTGGCCTTCAGCAAGCCAAACCGGCCATATCTCCTGAAAATGCCTTTCTCATGCAGAACATGTTGCAGAGCGTAATGACGGATGGTACCGGGCGAAAGGCCTCGTCTCTGAACCGCTCGGACCTGGCGGGCAAGACTGGCACAACGAACAATTTCAGGGATGCATGGTTTTCGGGATTCATTCCCGACATAACGACTACGGTATTCGTGGGATTTGATGTCCCGAGGTTTTTGGGAAATCGGGAATCCGGAGCAGCCGCCGCACTGCCGATCTGGATCAATTACATGAGAAGGGTGATTCAGGATTATCCGGAAAAAGCCTACCCCCGTCCAGAGACGATAATCACGCGATTCATCAACAAGGATACGGGCAGAATCACCAGTCAGGATGATCCTGATGGTTATCAGGAATATTTCGTTCGTGGAACGGAACCCACAAATTTGCCCAATGCCGATGATTCGTCGGATGTTTCTGAAAAACTGTTTTAACCGTGTATGGGTAGCCAAAGGTGCATGATGTACAGGCTTGTCGTTTCGGTTTAGCGATATATCAAGAAACAATCCTGGCGATGGCATTTAACCTGTAGTCAAAGGAGTATTGGCATGATGCTAAAATTATGCTTATATAGACGATATCTCAAGTGTGCATTCAACAAAGTTCAAACACTATTTAAACCATCAGAATGGCGATGGCGAATAATCCGGTTTTCACGATGTATGTCGTGTGGCATCCATAATGTAGTTTGGGACAGAATATTGCCGACTCACTCATTAGCCATTTTGCTGAAAATCCCTATCAGAATATTGATGACGATCGTCCGGTAAACGTTCTTGAGCGTAGCCAAATCGTACCGGGCAGTTCAACTCCCTTGCCGGTTGACTCGAATGAGTCAGACTTTACCGCCGCTGTGGTTCTGGTTGAGTCGACTTTAGCTGCAGATGAGGAATGGACAAAGTATGCAGGCAAAATAGAGAAAGATGTCCAGGATCAAAGACTTTCAGCAAGACTTTTTCCAGTAGCGATGGATCGCCGGGGTCTTGACCTTGGTGTTTCGCAACATGCTTTGTGGTGGGATAAATGGGCTGAGTCAAAAGAATACCCGGTTCAACGGCTCATTTCAGATCTTGCCCATGAGTTTTGTCGAATGCTCCGACATAAATTCGACCAGCACCGATATCCCGATGGGACAGACTCTGATTTAGAGCGCTATCTGAAGAAAATCAAGGTTTTCATAAGCCACTCGAAACACGATGAAGATGGCGAATCCATAGGAGATAGAATCCGTAATTGGATTCATAATGAGAGTTTGCTGGACAGTTTTTTTGGGAAATGTCGCAGGATGAACATTTTTGTCTCGAATATCTCTTTTTTCGTAACCCCAATTCCACTCTGAAGTGCAACACCCTGTAGGGTAGCGGCGTGTTGCCAACGGCCAGCGGGCGGATGACAGTCTCCATGTCAAGCATAACGGAGAACTGTCATGTGCAGGAGCTGCCGCCAGCTGGCCTGCGATGAACGATGCCAGATCAAGGTTCTGATGTCCAGAGGCCTGTCGATCCGCGAG
>JAPOSW010000126.1 GCA_026709505.1 Gammaproteobacteria bacterium
GGGAATCTGTCGAAATAGGTTGTAGCATGGTCAGGCTGGAATGACGTACTGGAGGTATACATGACCCAGTTAATGGTACATGGCCAGAAGGCAGATACTGTTTTTGAGTTGCTCGGAAGCAAAGAAAACGCCATGACCTACAGTCTCGGCTGGGCTCTTTCTAGATGCGATGTTTTCTGCCAAAAACTTGCCGCCAAGCTTGGTTTGCATGAGGGCTTCTCCGATGCCATGCATATCCGGTTGCAGGAACATGAATCTCAAAAAGGATTTACGGATATTGAGATAGTTGATCCAGGCAGGTTTCATATCGTGATTGAGGCAAAGCGCGGATTTAACATTCCATCGCCTGACCAGCTGGAAAAATATGCTGACAGGCTTCTTGCCAAAGACAACAGGGCAAAAAAGATGTTGCTGGTGTTGGCAGAGTCTGATCGAGAGGAACAGTGGCTTTCCCGTCATGCGCCAAGTTATGTCAATCAAGTCGAGGTACAGGCCATCTCCTGGAAACAGTTTCAGGAGATGGCGCAAGAGTCCGTAGCCAAGGCCACCAGGCATTCTGAGAAAAGGCTGTTGCGCCAATTCATCGGGTATTTAGAGAAGGTTACTACCATGCAGAATCAAGCTTCCAGTTATGTGTATGTTGTGTCCGCTAGCCATGATGTCTGTTTTAAAGATGCTGGGATCAGCTTTGTTGATGTGATAGAGAAACACAACAAATACTTCCACCCTGTAGGGAATAGATGGCCGATTGAACCCCCAAATTACATTGCTTTTCGTTATGACGGTAAATTACAGTCTATCCATCACATCGAATCTTACGAGGTGATTGAGGATTTTCAGGAGCATTTCAATCTTCCATCCGCGCACCCAGCTGGAGGAGAGCACTATCTCTATGAGTTGGGGCCTGCTATTCGTCCGGCCAAAGAAGTTAGAACGTTGGATAAAACCAGAGGTTACACGCAGATACAAAAATCCGCTCGTTGTTGGTGTTTTATTGACCTATTGTTCACCTGCGACAGCATATCCGAGGCTTCTGTAAAAACAAAGCTTCGAGAAAATTCTGAAACTGCATAAGCTGTAACACCCTCATCTACTCGGCAGTACATTAAGTAATATTGAGTCATAAAGTTGCGTCCTGAATTTTCATTTGGATATGCTCTCACGGAAGCACTAATAAATGGTCAACAGCATTTAGTTCAGCCCACGTTTCCGACACAGAGACAGGAATACAAGGATGGCTATGACCTGAGACTTGACTTTGCTGGCTGTCCAGTTTTCCTGCAATTTAAATTGTGTCAAGGTATGCAGAGTCGTGGCACCAAAGAGATTAAGCGTTTCCCCAGTTCTGGGGCTTTAAGAACTCCAGTTTATCGTCTGTCCGCGCCTGTGCCACGCACAGGAGCCCTGATATCCGCAACCGCTACCCCGGCAGGAAGCAGACCGCCCTGTCCATTTTTAAACCGGAATCAATGCCCAATGTAGAATCAGGAATCCAAAATTAGAACTGCTGTGAAAGATATTCGGATTTTTGCGTATTATCTGTTACGATACCCCTATCCTAAAAAACCCGAGGAACTTGACGACTGCCGCTTGCCCGACTCGGTAAAATTGAGTTAGAGATAAATATGAAAATTCAAAATACCAGAGTAGTACTTGTTATTTCTCTAATCTTTCTTTCTGGATGTGTTCCAGCCATGCATAAGATGGGACTAACCAAATGCGCACCAGTATATGGAAATTATTGTGGAGAAAATTATCCTTTGGCTGGCTATGAGCCAACTCCTGTAGATTCTTGGGACCAGGCTTGCCAGGCTCATGATAGGTGCTATGGAGACGGTTACAAAAGTAAAACCTACTGTGATAGAGAATTTCTTGATGAACTCGAATATCTGAGTCAAGATCGCCTGATTCCTCAAAGAATGCTCAACGCACATTCATATTTTCGAAAAGACGGACGAATAGAAGGCTGGGTTCAATTCATTCACGAGGGATGGTCATTGACGGCTTCATGTGAAGGTGGAGATGGAGCAAGAGCGCAGTTTTACTGTGTGCAAAATAATTATGATAGATGTTGGCTGGATTCTGATAGCGGGCCAGGTCGGGCCGGCTTACCTTGTAATTGCCTAGGGTACCCATTAAATTCAGGAATAATTTTTGAAGAATAGTCAATCCCTTACTGATAGAAAAGTTATACAAAATACAAACAATAATAAGAATAACCAGCGTCTGCCAAATAACCAGCGTCTGCCAGAAAACCCCAAATGCCGGCACGGCACTGGCAAAAATTGACTAGCCTAGTTTCCATGCGGCAGTCCAGCCCGCCCTTTGAGGCGGAAAATGCCCCCTCTTCCTTCTCCTGGCATATCCGGAACTTCCTGACGGAATGCCGAACGACATTCCGGCTTTTGCATGTTCCCGTTCACGGTCTGAATGTCTTTCCGACATCCTGCATGATCTGCACACGCATACCCTGGCAGATTTCCGATGCAAACCGCATCAGCCAGTCTTTGTACATGCCTGCCGACCTGACGATATTCGGTTTCCATCGATCCGGCTTGTCTCTGTTGACTGGCATCGGGTCACAACTGTAATGTTGCGCTACTGATTCAGGCCTCGCCTTCATGGTCAGATGCGCCCTCATCACCCGAATGAAACAAGGCCTCATTGTTAACATCGACTACTATTTCCAGCCAACCTGCCTTCTCTGCCTGTATCTCCCCGATCGATGCCTTGAAAATATTTTTGTTGGATAACTTGAAGTATTCGCCCAGTCTGAGTCCTTTGTTCAACATGTGTTTTTTGATCTCACTAGCCTGAGATATGAATTTTTGTTTAGATTCCCGATCAATGTCTTCCAGATCATTTTCTTCGAGTTCGTCGATCATTGCCAATAACACTCGTACGAACCGTTGGCTAAACAGTGCACGAAGGCGGTCGTCATGGCCTCCGCGCGGCATGAATACTTGTGCATTCATCTCCGGCAGATTGGGCTCATCATATTTGCCCCCCTTCGTCCTTACGAAGACCTTGACAGGAGCTGTGACATCCACGGTCGGCGGGACAAATGTCCCGATACGGGAAAGCTCTGCCAGCACACTCTTCTGGATAATTTGGGCATACGTGGGATGCATGGAGGCGAAGAATCCATACTCCGCAAGACCGATCTTTATGACTTTCAGTTCTGCCTCGACCTCTAGTTTGTGCGTCATTAGATCTTTCTTCTTCCACTTGATCGTTTTGGGACCGTTATGAAAGATCATCTGTTCGGCTGAGGAGTGACTCTCGAGTGCTTTCACTTCGCCACCAATGGTCAGAATGTGATTTACAGAGGGTCTGGATTTTCCGCCCCTCGGAACCAAGTCGCAATCCGGCGTGATGACCATCCGGACATTGTTATCTGACAAGAACACATCACCAAGCGCAAAACGATGCCGGATTCTCTTTTTTCGTGAGTTGAACCGTATTCGGTGAAAGGATTTTGCAAGCCGCTCAGAAGGATATCCACGAGATCCCTCAATTGCATCAGTAGAATTTCTGTCATCAAGTTGTGAAAAGGATCTATCTCCCCACTCGACTTCTTCGTCCACGGCAACTCTCAACGATTCACCCAGGAACCATTCGAGGTAATCAGCAAATCGCTCCTCATCATGGAGTCGGAATCTGAGCAGGTGTGCAAAGTCCTTGATATCGAACTCACGCAATTCCCTGAGAATCTTTTGGAGTGCTGCTTCGGTTCCAGTCCTCCATTTTTGCAGTGATCCTTCGAGATTCCGTCCAAATTGGAGACTGCCCGAGATATCTATCAGCACATCTGCCGCAAGCTCCATTGCTGTAAGATCCTGTCCAGAACCACTAACCCATTCCTTGGATAGAT
The DNA here is from genome assembly GCA_026709505.1 of Gammaproteobacteria bacterium. GTDB lineage: Bacteria > Pseudomonadota > Gammaproteobacteria > Arenicellales > Poriferihabitantaceae > Poriferihabitans. The sequence continues at coordinate 3,875 of JAPOSW010000126.1, forward strand.
ATCCGTAGTGCAGGGCCATTACTCGACCTTCAAGATTTTTGAAATAATCTCCCTGCCGATTCTCTACTTCTTTTGACGACATCAGGATAACTGCAGGGTGGGTATCGGTCTCTTCTAGCAAGATTTGTTTTAGAAGTTCTGTCGATTGCTTCATAGGATCTACCATCTCTCCATTGCCACCTGACGAATCAAGGTAAAAGTCCATGAAGATAAGGTCTGGCTTAAGATTTCTGCAGACTTTTTTCGCTCTGTCATCAGTCCCGACTGTCTCTATTTTCGAGGAGTCATTTTCGGTACAGCGGCATAACAGATCCAGCAATGGATCAAGGGATTCAACTGCGCTCCCTTTCACAGATTTAAACAATCCATTTGGATCAAGGCTAGGATTACGCGAATCAAGATATGCTTCATATAGTCTGTAAACCGCTTCTGAAACAGACTCATGCTCAAGATTATTCTCTTTTAAAGCGTTTGTAGCAGCTTCAATTCCACCATCAGAAAACAATTTTTTATTGGAATCATCCTCCAGTATTACCAGTAGTTCGCCTATGCACTCCGGCGCGATTTCGGGAACGTCATATGCATCGTCGACAACAAGTATTCGCTCAACTGAGCTGTTTTTAAATGCCTCTATGATTTGGTGAGCGCAGTTCATGATTACCCCATTTCCAATACAAAGCCATTAACTCTATTAGGCTGTAAACGCCCCGGTTCCGACTCAGTCTGCAAAGACCATCCGTGATATTCAGCCATGTCGCGGGATATATAAAGACCAAGCCCTTTGCCCATCCCAGAAGGTTTTGTAGTAACAAAAGGGTGGAAGATTCGATCTTTGCGTGAAATCGGAACCCCTGGGCCATTATCTTGAACGATCAATTGATGCTTTTGATCATCGATAATAACAACCAATTCTGGCTTGAAATTCTCCTTATATTCGGCCTGTCGTTTCAACCAGTATGCGACATTCACGACCAGGTTTTCGAGAATTTGAATCACCATGCCCCGAACGGCACGAATCATATAAGGATCTTTCGGAAGGCGGAGCTTCAAATTTATTCCGTGCCGGGAGAATTCTCGTTCATGGTTGCTGAGCACATCTCTGATCAACTGACATAGGTCAAAGCGTGATTTTGTCTGACGCTTTTCACCCGTAAGCTCGTCAAAAGCAGCAATGCGTTTGTAGAGAGTCTGCAACTGCTCCTTTAGAGCCGTAAGACTTGCCTGGGTTGCACCTGCCTCGGAAATAACCCCCATAGTATGGGAAACCGCTCGTTCCAGTTCATGAAAAACGAATTCAGTCATCAAGCCAATACCTGCAAGATAAACGAATTTTTCTCGGTCCTCGGCTGACTGCCTTTGGACTTCATCCAAGCGGTCCAGCACTGTGAGAGATTCTTTTCTCAGGTTCTCAGCGGTTTTAATCACCTCCTGCAATTCATCCTCATATTTACCGTCAAGGTGATCACCTAATTCAGTAACAGCTTCCCTCAAGGTTTTTTCTGCCCGATTTATCTGGTTATTTTCGAGTTGTTCTTTACGGAATTTCAGCTTCTCGCGATCATCCACTTCATTAATGAAACTGCGGAATTCATCATTAATGACCCATGTGACCAGACGTTTCAATGCATCTGATACCTCGGACTGGACAAGCCCTTCACGATTTGTTTGCTCGCTGAGATAGTGGTGTGGCGTCTCTATCTTGACACGGCCGAAAACCTGTTGTCGGTTTAGCTTGAATCCCGAAGATCCAAACGCCCGCTTATCCAGTGAAATCCAGTCGTCGTGAGGTTCACCAAATGGCAGAACACGAAATCCGTGCCGATAAAGCATCGGGCCTCCCGACCAGCGTGCAATTTCTTTCCTTGAGGCGGTTTTGTTTTCGGAGAGGTTTTCAATAGCATCGACAATCCGGCGATTGTACCAATAGATCTCAAGTTCAAATCCGGCCAGATTCTTCAAGGAATCAAGGCTCATCGGTGTTTCCACAAAAGCAGCATGTCCGCGTTTGGCTCTTCGCTTTCGAGTGTTACGGGTCGTTGTCAAAACCTCTGAACCAAGGGCTTCAATCCTCATACGCTCCCTTTTTTCCCGATAGTCAATTTCCCCTTCAACAATTGGTTCCCCTTTTTCGAAACGGAATGACGCATGACAAGAAGCATGTGCATGCTGTATAAGTGCTTTTGGCACGGAAGGAATCAATACTCGCCGGCCATTATGCTTAGCAACAAGCAGTTTATTTGCCAATCCTGCCTCAAAGGGGTCTATAAATCTTGCAATTTTTCCAGCCAGCAATTCATTGAAACGGTTCCAATCCCAATCAGAACTGAGCTTGCTGACCCGAATTGTCGTCCCGCTTTGATCCACGTCATCCTTCTGATCGCCTAAGGCAGGAGCAACCGGAACATCCTCAACAAGCATGTCTTCGGAATGGGAAAATAGGCTCCAGTCCACCTCCAGCGTGTTCCAGCACTCCTCGCCTGATTTGGTTGTTTCAACCCTGAGCATATCCCCGAGCCGCATGGCGGATAAACGACCGATTCCCTTATCCCCAAGCTTGGTTTCTCCACTCTCGTTTTGTTGCCTGCGATGCCTGGTGCCGATTCTCATGTAGATATTCTCAAGATCGTCAATAGACATACCTTCCCCGGTATCCTTGATGACAACGCTATTGCTCAGGGCATAAAATCCATCAAGAGCCTTTTTATATTTGGTCCTGTCATTTATCCGGTCAAGACCAGACAAAAAAGTTTCGTGGTCCGGATTATCCGAGCTGATCATTTTGCCTCGCAGGAATGTTGTCACTTCTGCCAGCGATTTCTCGGTTTCCCTTAGTTGACGCAGTGCTTCACGATAGTCCGTATGCGTCAAACCGCAGTTGATGAGGATTTCTACTGCCGGAGAGTGCGCATCTATACCGTTTTTGATCAATTCATAGAGTGCGACTTCATCATTACTGATAAGCTCTTTGCCCAGCTCGAGCAGAGTCCTTGCTTCAAAAGTGAAACTCATTTAAGGAACTTCTCAGAGCGAACAGATAAGACAACCACGTTCTTCTTCCTCCATCTCACCCCCGAAGACTTGTGCCAGAGTTAAATTTTCACGCAGTTCTTGCTTACGGGCCCTACGTTCCTCATAGTCTCTCTTGATGGCTTCCATACGCTCTGGCCGCTCGATATCCACAAGGGACTCCCGCTCGTTCCAGGTAAAAGTATTACCGCTACCCTCGTAAGGACGCTCATAGGATTTCGCCTCCTCGTAAAGATCAGGATAGTGCTCCTTGAGATGCACCCACTCGATCTTCTGCTGGTAGAAACAGAAAAAACAGCCTGAGCGGGTCCTCCCCCAGTCGGTATACGGCGGCATGCCGACACCGGAAGCCTGCAGAATCTCCTTTATATCGGCAAGACGCAGCCCATCCTCCTGAAAAGGATAAACAGGTATAATGTTGGGCTTGTGACTGATATAGCCGGACCGACTCTCATCTGCACGCAAGCCAACATAGTTCATAACGGGGTCATCGCCAACGAATTCCTCGAACGGCTTGAGCTTGAGCATCTTGGTACACCATCTCCGGTGATTGGAAGGAATCATCCCGCCATAGACATCGTACCAATGGTCGAATCCCAGTTCTGCTCTGAAGCGAACCACCCGGACTCCGAGATAGTCTTCAATGCGTTCCAGATATTCGTATGTGTCCGGCAATTCCTTGCGGGTGTCCCAGAATACATACTCCATATCCGGAACCTTGTCCCGCATGTATATTGCGAGTGCTGCCGAGTCCTTTCCGCCCGACAGGCTGAGCACATGCCTCATGTCGGGTTTTTGTTGTCTTGTCATTTTTGATTTGCCTGCCCTTCGGCGCATTCTAACAGCAGTTGACCTAGAATTTCCAAGGCCCCTGGGTCGGTTCCCAGTGCATTGCGCACGGCGTTCAATCGGGATACAAGCGCAGGATTTTGCTGATTTCCACGAACGATTACAACATCTTCCCGGCCGTCAGCACTCACCACATGTATGCTCCGCATGCCGGAATCATCCGCCTGTTTTGTCCTGAACAGGACAAGCCACCTTGCCAAGGTGCCCGCAATTGAACGGATTTCATATTCAAACCTGTCCAGCGTTTCGTCGGTCCAGTTGCCGGGGCGACTCCCAGTCAGATGACCGGCCACTCCGTCCAGCCAGATTTCAGGCGAGAGATCCCGGTTCATCGCCCGGTCAACGAACACTAGGAGCCTGTAATCAGCCAATCTCAATCGATGAGGCTCGTATTCCTGCCTGATGCGACACTGCAAGGCATCAAGATCGGGCACTCCGAAGGCCTGGGTTGCCACTTCAATTGCACTCGATCTCAGACGCGGCATAGCACTATCCAGTTCAAGCAGGGCGGTATTCAGGGACTGTATAAACTGCCCAATATCAACCTTTCCACAAGCTATTGAATCGCAGGCTTGGGGAAGATCATGAGACAGTAACTGGACAGGCTCAACGGCCTTGCCCAGAATTTCGCGTACTGCAACTGCCATTGCAGATACTGTTTTTGTCTTCAGGGCATAGGGGGCAAGAGAGTTGTACCATGAATACAGGCCATCCGCAACACCCCTGATCGTTGACTGGCACGTCCCAAGCACTTGCAGGTCGCAAGCCAAAGCTCCTATCAGGCCGCTTTGCCTCTCATCAGTGTGCAAGGCCCTGAGCACAAAATTTCGTGGGTTCTTAGCCAAACGCATGAAATGGGCAGCCGTTAGATCAGGCTGGAAGGTGTTGCGCTCCATGATCGCTATACTGTCCCTGTAGGCCAGGATATAGGCAACCGCAAGAAGCAGGGCCGGAGCAGTGCGCAGACCATAGGGCACCGCTGCCAGATTATCCAGCAGCACGCTAAAAGTCAGACTCTCGCCGGCTTCCAGCAACTCCGAAATCCGACTCCAGACCGGCCCCCACCGGCAAGAATCATCAGAACCCGGGGGAGCAAATCTTGCGATGCCACCGGAATCCACCTTGTGGATCCCGGTTGCCCTGAAAAGGGACAGGTAGATTGTCCTTTCAGGAGGAGTGCCCTCCATTCCCAGTTCTTCCTGATCCGCATTGTCCAGCATCTTTTTCAGCAAGCGCATTCTGGCACTTGCGATGGCAGTTGTAAGCTTGGACCGGTTGATGAGCTCATTGCGAAGAATGGGAGACCGGTTAAACACAAGATCGCACACCTTGCTTAGCTCCGTGCTCAATCCTCCTTTAGGCATTGAAACGGGTTCCCCGCCAATCCACCACTGTTCTTCGCGAATGCTGCTTGCGGCCGAAAGCAATGCCGAAACATTCGTCATGGCCTGTTCTGCAGACATAATCCGCTCGTCAACCTCTGTACGGGCTATATCATCCAGCCTTAATTCCTGGCAGTTGTCTCTTATCCAGGTCCACAATGTCAATTCCCGTGCCCATTTTAGATCCGCATCACTCACTTTTCTGGTGCAGATCAGTATAAGCGGGTCTCTAAAGACATCCTCATGAACACTGCTAAGGATTTGCCCAGCTTCTTCATCTGGATGGACCGGCACGATCAGAATCAATCCGTCTCCGTCTCCATTAGATTCCAGAATCTTGTCTGCGCTCCAGAGCACGACGTCAAAGGTCCGAAGCGTCCCAGTCTCATGATAATGTCGATGTGCCACTGCAGGGCGCGCTGATGTCAACAAATGCGATATGTCTTCAATCCGCCTGGGCAGGTTGGCCTGCGCTCTTGCCTCATCTACCCAGCGCGGCAAGTCGACGCTTGAACTTGACCATAGACCATAATCTCCCCGATGCGGTCGAAGATAGATCACGTTTCGCTCAGTCAAATCGTCCAGTATGGACTGGCACCTGCCTGCCTTGATGCCCAAGGACCAGGCAATCATTCGGGCATTCGCCCGCAATCCAGGAACCGGCTCCAGAACTGCAATCAGTGCTATAGCCTTTAGCACATTGCGATAATCTTCGGGCATGTTCCCGGTACTCGCCAAGGCGTTGAGTGCCATTGTGTAACGGCTTGAGCCTACTCCACCTGGATTGTCAGGAATGGTTGCAGACAGATAATCAAATACCAGAGGTAATCGGTACCAGTTTGACGCATGGTAACGGTTTGCATGAATATACTGCTTGAAGCTTGCTGGCTCCAGCGATTGCAGAAAACTAAATAACGACCGTTCGTTCTGTCCGTAGCGTCGAGCTGCCAGGCAAAGCGTGGATACCGCAGCCGGGTGAAGCGGGTACAAACTGTCGGCTGCGTCAGCGACATCTGAAGGCACTACAGCAAAAAGATTGCGTTTTACCGCCTCCTGATACAGTTTTTGGGACTTTTTTCGTATAGCAGGTGGGTGGGGAGTCTCTGGATCAAGCGCTCGAGACAGCATAAACAGGGACTGCTCCGTAGAGCCTTGAAAGGCAATCTCTTCATAACGCTCTGCCGAGCGTGCCCATTCCGCCTCTATCCATCCGCCCTGATCGGATACGTAATCAACAAAGCGATGGTGGAGAAAGCATATAACTGAAAAATCTTTGTTGATACCCCCGCAGGCACTCTCGGCAATGATCTGAAATATTGACGGATCTTCATCATTGATGCGATTAGCGGCATGTTCCAGGAAGCGCCCCATTTCATCAACGAGGAGAAGCAGGCCTGCACCAGTTTTCCTGCGTAGCAAGCCTGCCGCCTCTGACACCAGGGCGGCAACGGCCTGCACGTCCAGACTCGTACTGCAGTCCAGCAATGCCTTCGCTTTCCTGCGTATATCCGCACCTGTCCTGTTCGGAACATCAGCACAGACACCAACAGCCACATTCAGCAACTCCCTGGCAAAACTCGCCCTCCGGCCATTTATAATTATCGGATGCCATGCCGGAACTGAAACTGAATCACCAAGAATTTCCCTCATCAGTCCGGTTCCAGGCCCCCCTATCCCCTGCTCCGAAAATAGCTGTGCAATATACACTCCGAATGCCGACTTCCCGGATCCATACGGGCCTACTACCCGAAAAGCCCGCTGGCTGGATTGGTCGGACAATCCAGAGAGAATCCTGGTTGTCGCATCACGGAGCGACGGTGTCACGACATAGCCTTCAAGTGCCACTGGATCATTGGCATCGCGCTCCATGTCTGCAGAGCGCACATAACGCCTCCGAATTGAGATATGCGAAGAGATCGGGTTTCCGTTCATTGCCATGCCAAAGTCTCCAGATCCTCTAGCGGGGATCTTTTGCAGGAGAGATCAACCCCACCCGCACCGTCACTTCGCAATACTAGCCTCCTGGTTTGCCGGCAAATATCTTCCAGACCCTCATGCAGAGAAGACTCATCCAGCAACAGCACCATGCCGGGTGCCGCATGGTAAAACATCAGGGACCGCAAGGACAGCGTTTTGCTCTCTGCCGCGGTTCCTCTCCAGAAATCATGGAGAACAAATGCTAGTGCTCCCGTGTCCAGGCCATGTTTAGGGCCTCGCAGCAATCTTATGGTCTGCTTCCCTCCCAAGGCAATCTGACTGACAAGGCCCAGCTCCTGGAAAGGACTGCCAAGAGATTCTTCCAAAGAAGCTTCAGTGTACGGCCTGCCCGCATAAGTTCTCAGGAATACATCAACATGATTGGTCACGGTTCCAGTCGTAATCCTGCCGCGCAATTGTAGGGCCCGGGTATGAACTGCATTAATAAACCGCTCACGCGTGATTTCCCGTTCCCTGCTTTCCAGAAAGGCTATCGTCCATGCGCCCAGGCCGCCATGAACCGTTGCCATCCAGTGTAAGCGCCAAAGCGAGTCCGGGGTTTCAAGAAACGGATCCAGACCAGAATCCGGATCCAGCAGTTTCCGGGCAAATTCGGTTACATGCAATTGCTGACCCCGAGTGGTTACTAGGCCAAACGTCTCTCCCCAGAAGCGTAGAGACTTGACCATATTTCGTCCAATTCCCAATGCAAGAATCGCCCTTTCGTCTGATGAAAACAGACGTGGGTCGCGGACTACTCCTTCGTACAGTTTCGGCAACCAGCCGTAACGGCAGAAAAATGACTCGTGCCCGGAAAAGACACGTGGTCCGGGAACCGGATCCCACCCGGCCTCGGAAACCGATCCATCCAGGAAGCCGGTCACGCTGCAGCCTTGCGCAATGCGCGTATATGTTCACATAGCATGCTTGCTGCGACTCCAACCTCTTTGTCCGTGGTTGTTCTGCCTAGTCCGATGCGAACTGCCCCTCTGGAGTTCTCGTCAGACAGCCCGATCGCTTTCAGCACAGCAGATTCCCTGAGTGATCCGGAACTGCAGGCTGATCCAGTCGAAAGCGCAAGTTCCGGAGTTCTTGCAAGCAATATTTCTGCATCAACCCCATCAAAAGTAATATTCAGGTTATGCGGTATCCGGTGCTCCATGGAACCGTTAACCTGCCACCCATCCAGCTCCGCCAGCCCGTCCAGCATTATTCGGGCAAGCTTCTCGGCATGTTCGAAATCCTCCTTGCGGCGGGCGGCCGCAAGTTCACAGGCAACACCGAAGCCAACGCAGCTGGCTACTGGAACCGTTCCGGGGCGAAGGCCTTTTTCCTGACTGCCTCCGGTTGATAGCGGATTTGGTGCTGTCGCACCATTCCTAATGTACAGTGCTCCGATGCCCTGGGGACCATAGATCTTGTGTGAAGAAATCGAAGCATAATCGACTGGTGCAGCAGTCAATACAGATGCCACTCTGCCGATAGACTGCGTCATGTCGCTATGAAACAATATTCCGTTTTCTTCGCAGGCCATCGCCACTTCCTCTATCGGCTGTATGACGCCAATTTCATTGTTGACGGCGATAAGCGACAGCAACTTCGGCCTGTTATACATGACTGCATCAAGGCTATCTGGATCGAGTATTCCTTGATTGTCTACATCAAGCAGATGCAGAGACCGGGCATCTTTTTCAAGCGCTAGCGCCGTCTCGGCAACGCTTGCATGTTCCAAGGATGATACTGCCAGACTATCACCTCTATTTGTAACTCCGCGAAGCACAATGTTCGATGATTCGGTTGCTCCCGACGTGAATGTCACCTCCGAACTCGTGCAGCCCAAAAGCCAGGCGACTTTCCCACGCGCCGTCTCCACGGCATTCAAGGCATCGTTTCCAAGCCGATGTTCTGTAGCATGTGGATTCCAGGCACCACTCATCCATGGAATCATCGCCTCCCGGACTAGCGGATCAAGCGGAGTGGTTGCCTGAAAATCAAGGTAAATCGTTTCTTCGGGCATGTCCGTTATCATCTCAAGGAATGTATCGAACAGTTGTCACGAAATACCCTGCGGGAAATTTTCCAAAACTGTCCATTTGACAAAAAAGCATCCATAATTTAGAAAATTTCTTATACGCCACACGTAATAAAATCAGGGCCTGACTAACCCCCATATGCTCGAATAATAAAATGATTATTTCGACGTAAGGCTACTGGGCGATTTTTAGGATCCACTCTTAATTTTCTCAATCAATTGTGAAGCCTTTTCTCTCACATCGCTGGTATTATTATTATCGTTCTTGATACGTTCAAGTTTACCCATTACAGATGTATGAGGAAAATACCTATCCAAAGTCTCGGTCCTGATCGTATATTCGACACCCCTGTCGGTGGAATTGCTCCAGCTTGTCATCTTGAAAAGCAAATTCACAAACCCCTTATCATCAGACGATTGCCGATTTATCCAGGACATGGCATCTGAATCATGTCCCGTTTCGTACCATGCATCAAGTACACGCAAAAAATATGGTTCCGACGTTTCCAGGATTACATGAGGCTGCTCTTGTTTAAGACGATTGACATAAATATCACTCACCAACTTAAATTCAGTGCGGGTTAATAGCCACTCATCTTCTGGTTTGCCTTCAAAACCAGAATGCCCTTGCAGTATCGAGTCCCAGACAATCCCGCTAAGCCATATTAGAGAGTCCGCATTTTCAAAAAGGTTTTTAAGGAACTTTTCTTTCTGATCTGGGTGCAGGCATTTTATGAGTCCAATAATCTGATCCTTATTTCCAGAAACAAAATCAGCATAGCCAGCATCCGGTCTTGAGTTTTTTACCAGTTCATCAATCGAGTCACCGAGAATCAGCAAAAGCTCTTCAATTTGGTTTGCTGATAATTGATTTCCTCGATCGAGAATCCGATTAAGAAGCACTTCGCCCATCATCACTCCCTGTGGAGAGTGAGACTTGGATAATTCAATAAACCAGTTCTCGGCTCGGTTCTCGGCTTTTTCCTTGTCTTCAACACACCATTCAAGAAACTGCGATATTTCGGCATCTGACAGGTCTCCGGATCTCACTGAAAACGCAAAGTACAACCTAAAGTGATAACGGCTTGCCAATCGACATTGTTTTGAATATGTCGAAATCTGATCTTGCGAATAGGGGGCTTGATCGGAATTTTCAAGTTCGGGTACATGCCGACAGAGTTGTTGGATCAATTTCCCCTTTTCAGTTTCATTCTTATCGACAAGCTCTGAAACTATCTTATCAAGCTGATCAAAGTCATACTTTCTACCATTGTTTATTTCAGGCAAATAATCTAGAAAGGCTAGTTCATCCTGGCTATGAAGCCATAACAAATATCCTTCTATCCAATCATATAAATCCGGACATTTAATTCTTACAATTTGCAGAAAAATGGCATCAGCAAGATAAACCTGGTCTTTCTGGGGAACCACATACAGTCGGGTCGCGTTAAGCACTCTAATGATATCGCGAGGCGTAGAAATGAACCTATCGCACCAGGTTTCAACAGACAAACTGAGCGCATGCTTGGAGTCGCTGTCAATTTGAGTCATGCCAAAAAGATTTTCGGTTTCATGCTTCATCCAGTTTGTTAAATCGAATTTGTCTGGCATCGGCACCCTGAAAGATGCTTGCACAATCTTGTCAATATAGGCTTTTCCATCTAGGATATTGATAGTGTTCTCAAGACCCGATGCGAGAACATTGGAATCGTATGCCAAAAGATAAATAACCTTGGGGAAATTGGTTACAGCGCGGACAAGTCGTAAAACTTCAACTGATTCTTTGGGCTCAAGTCGATCTATGTCATCGATAAACACTATGATATTGCATTCAAATTGTTTAAATTTCTCGCGAAGCTGACTATTCAATTCTGAAAGAGGTAGATTTCTTGCTTTGGATGCTGCTTTCCCAGTCCTTTTTATAAACTTGCTTACAATGCCAGTGTTTTGGCCAGCGACAAGAACTTCGACGGCTCCTGCAACAGAGGCGAGAGGAGATGCGATTTTTTCATATTGTTCCAGCAGAGAATTAATCTGGGAGCCTATAGATCTTTCTAAATTATCGATGATAGTTTTAAATTCCGAAAACAGTTGTTGAAGAAGTTCATTGCGACCCCCGACTATCCATGGAGAAAACTTGATTATCAGCGGTCCATTTTCCAACCCTCTCAATTTTTCAAGCGCTAAATTGATTAATGAAGATTTTCCAGACCCCCATGAGCCTTCGACTCCGATTACGAACTCTCCTGCAAGTTCATCGTTTACCAATGCGTTCGATAATTGTTCGGCGATTATTCCAAAACGCAACTTGTCTTCGCTTTCTTCAGTAATTGGCGTATCGTTATCCATAGCAGAATATATCTTGCTGTGCAACTTAAATAGCTATCCCCTAATCATTAAATAGAGTTAGAGTGCTCGGCATTGGGAGAAAAGCCTTATGCACTGTAGGTTTCAACCATCGACCTGGAATTACCCATTGGGTGATTCTGCAGATCTCTCGAAAATCACGCTAAACAAGATGTTGGGGGTACTTTCATGTTTTTTTATTTATTGGATTAGGGCAGACACTATTTATAAGATTAGGACTATCTGTTATCATTACACTACCTTCAAATTTCAACATCAATTTCATGATGGCCTGCTAGGCAGCCATCATGAATTATTGGGAATTATACACAGAGTGGTGACCACTAAAAGGCATCATCAGGTGCCTACTTTGTATTCAATTCTGCCGGATTTCGAATTGGTCAATGTTCGCCCACTTGGAATGTAATGCGCGGGGTCTCCATATCATGGTAGATAGATGAAACAACTGGTCTCCAGGTCAAAATGAGATATGGCTGAAAGCAGTGCGCGGGGCAAGACGGGGTTGAAAAAAGCGGCGTAGCCGGATTGACTGTTAAAACGAAAAACAGTTAGCCAGGGCACGCAGCCATGAGCAATGACGGCATTATTGACTTTTCGGAAATTGGGAAATTTCAAGACGCATTGACCGGCATTCTCCGCGAGGGCGCCCATCGGCTGTTGCGTGCGGCGGCGGAAGCAGAGCTGGACGAGTTCCCGAGGCGGCATGAAGGCCGCCGCACTGCGCTGGGCCGCAAGGCGGCGGTGCACAGCGGACATCATCCGGAGCGGTCGATCCAGACCGGGATCGGCCCGGTTCCGGTCTGGATCCCGAAGGTTCGTTCCAGCGACGGGAAGCCGGTGACTTTCCGGTCGGCGGTCAAGCGCCTCGAGCGGGTCTGGCTGGACGAGATTAGCGAGTGGCAGCGGCGGGACCTGAGCCAGGACAGTTTTGCCTATGTCTGGGCGGGGGCGTATTGCGGGCTGCGCAGCGAGGAGGCCAGGCTCTGCTGTCGGGTGATGACTGGCGTTGACGACCGCGGCCGCAAGTCGATCCTGGCCATCGAGGACGGGGTGCGCGAGTCCGCCCTGAGCTGGAAGGAAGCGCTGCCGGACCTGAAGAGCCGGGGCATGAAAGCCCCTCGGCTGGCGATCAGGGACGGCGCCATGGGCTTCTGGCCGGTGCTTGATGAAGTCTATCCTGATGCCCGGCACAGCGCTGCCGGGTTCACAAGACGGCCAGCGTGCTGGCGGCCCTGCCGAAGGCCACCCAGCCCAGGGCGAAGCCGGCGCTGCAACAGATCCGGATGGCGGAGACCCGGGACCATGCCAGCAGGGCTTTCGACCGTTTCCTGGCGTGTTATGAAGCCAGGCATCCAAAAGCCGCCGGCAAGCTGATCGAGGACCGCGAGGAGCTGATGTGCTTCTTCGACTTTCCGGCCGGGCACTGGCAGAGCATTCGCACCGCCAGCCCGATCGAATCGGCCCTTGCCACGATCCTCCACCGGACCCGGGCAGCCAGGGGCTGCCTGAGCCGCAGCACCATGCTCTTGATGACGTCCAGGCCCGGCCAGCATGCCGAATCCCGGTGGCGGAGGCTGCGCGGGTTCCGCCACCGGCCCCGGGTCATCGAGGGAGTGGAATTCAGGGACGGCATCGAAATACAGCCAGACACGAAAACGGCAGCCCAGGTTGATCAGCGTGCGCTGGCAGACCACAGGGCCTTCGCGCTAGGTCTCGACCAGCCGGAACGAGGTGTACCACCCCCGTCCCGCGAAGTTGCCGTCTTGATCTCTCGGATGAAGATGTCATGACAGCCGTGCGGAATTAGGCTGTTCTACGACAGTGACGGACGTTTTCCTCATGACCCCCAAAAATCCTGGTACTACGACCGGAATCCTGGCACTGGACTGTCGCCATGACGCGTATTCATGACGCATTTTGACGGAAAGCGCCGGAAATCGGTCCGTTTCGTGTCCGAAATTCACTGCCGCGGCTTGACCGCTGTTAAACTTGGGCTGAGTGATTATTTAAAGTTCAAGAATGAAGGTTGGCAGACAAACGCTGAACAGCATTTCTCTCTGCAAACATCAGGACAGGGTAAACCAAAGTGAATAAGCGCAAGAACAACCAAACAAAGAAAATCATTATCCTCTCCGACGGCACGGGAAACAGTGCAGCAAAAAGGCACAAGACCAATGTATGGCGGTTGTACGAAGCGCTTGATCTGAGTCGTAATGATCAGATTGCCATGTATGACGATGGCGTGGGGTCGCAAAAGTTCTTCCTGTTCAAGCTGCTTGGCGGCGTGTTCGGCTGGGGCCTCAAGCGCAACGTTATTGAGATGTACGAGTTCCTCTGTCGCAACTACAAGTTCGGCAAAAGGGAAGGAGACCAAGACAGGATTTATCTTTTTGGTTTCAGCCGGGGCGCATTCACTGTCCGAGTACTGGTCGGACTGATCGCCGAATGCGGGTTGTGCACGGATTTCAAGTCAAAGCGAGATTTGCACAATGAGGCCAAAAAAAGATTTGCGGTGTATAGGAAGAGTTACAAAAAGAGGAGAAGTGGCAAGAATTGTCCGCAAACATGTGATTGCAGCTGCAAGCAAGAGAGCAAGGCCAGAGATGGTTCCCCAATCCCGAAGATTGAGTTTCTCGGCGTCTGGGACACGGTAGATGCCTATGGCCTGCCGATTGACGAGTTGGCCGACCTATGGGATCGCATATATAAGTTCAGATTCAGGGACAACAGGCTAAGCAGGCATGTCGTCAAGGCCTGTCATGCGCTTTCGATTGATGATGAGCGCCTCACCTTTCATCCTGTTCTGTGGGACGAGAGCAGGGAATGCGATGATCGCATCGAGCAGGTCTGGTTTCCTGGCGCTCACAGTGACGTGGGAGGCGGATATCCGCGTCACAATCTCTCCCTGGTATCGCTCAACTGGATGATCTCCAAGGTAGACAAAAGCAATGGTAATTCGGTCGGGCTGGTGTTCTTTGATGACCTGCTTTCGGAATACAGCCGACGCTGTGACTGGAATGGCAAGCAACACGATTCGAGAGCAGGGCTCGGCACCTATTATCGTTACAAGCCCAGGGACATTGAAGCCCTCTCTAGACATGCAGGTGCTGCGGGTGGAAAGGCAGGACAGCCAAAAATCCATTACAGCACTTTCAAGCGGATTCAAAGCAAGATCGTACCTTACGCACCGACTGGCATTCCCAGAAAATACAACATCATCAAGGCTAAAGGCGTGGCAACCCACTTCGAATCCGGCAAGCAGAAAGGCCAGAGAGTTTGGCAGATGAATTCTGCTCTCGATATCATCTATTGGCGGCGATGGCTCTATTACGTTTTCGTGCTGACGACGCTGCTGACGATACTGTTGCTTGTGACATTCCCTATACCCATTAAATGGAAGGTAAGTTCGTGCTGCACTTGCTTTGTTGATACTGTACTGAATCCTTTGAGGATAGCTACTGACTGCATACTCCCGGATTTCGCATCTTGCTTGATCAAGTCTGTACACCTGCACATGCACCAGCATACGGGTTACTTCTTCTTTCTAGTAGCCATCTATGTGGCGTCACTGATTTTCTTGAAGTGCATCTGGAGCAAGAAAACCTTCGAAAGGTCAGAAGCAGCATGGGCTGCCCTAAAATCCTCTCAAGCCCCATCGTCCCCTTGGTGCGAGACATTGACGTCGAAGCTTCGGACGATGTCTTCAGGCGTTATGGACACAACAGCCCGAAACGCTTGGTGGCTGATCCTCTGCCTTGCACTGCTTGCAGTAATATTAAAAGGAACTTATTGCCTTTATTGTCGCTTCTACGACTGTACAATCTGTCTATGTGTATTTTGAACGAGATAATGCTTGCCGTTTTTCAGAACATACATCTAACGCAAGAGGCCTCTTCATAGTGTTCATGATGCCCTGTTGAAGTAATTTCGTCCCCCTGTCAAACCCTTCTATAACGAGGAATCAGCCTTGCCCTACCAGCTTATACCAGAAAAGAGACGATAGCGCCTGGAATAATCTGAAAAATAACACCGGGTTGGATACATCATATAATCAATGACTTGGGAATATTTTGACGCACACTGGGTTCCTGGATGCTGATGTATAGCTCCCTGAGTTCCAGTCCGATCAGGGTGTTCCACTATGAAGTGCAACACCCTGTGGGGTGGCGTGCTACAGACGGCCAGCGGGCGGATGACAATCTCCATGTCTTGTTAACAGCCATGGAGAACCGTCATGCACAGAAGCTATCGCCAGCTGGCCTGTGATGAACGATGCCAAATCAAGGCCCTGATGTCCGGAGGCGACTCGATCCGCAGGATCGCTGGTCATCTGGGCCGGGATCCGTCCACGATCAGCCGCGAGATTGCCCGCAACAGCGGTCAGCGGGGCTGCCGTCACCGGCAGGCCCAGGACAGGACCAGCACCCGCCGCCGCGAGGCCTCGGGCGTGCCCCGCAAGCTGACCGGTGCGCTGTGGC
>JAPOSW010000022.1 GCA_026709505.1 Gammaproteobacteria bacterium
CTACAGGCGACTGCAGGCCATGGCCGTGGACCGTGGCGGGTGACGCCGTGTCATGTGTGATATGGTGATAGATTAAAGACACCAACCCGGCTTCTTGAAAATGATGGCACCCGATAATCCAAATCTGGCATTCCTGATCAATGCCGCAAAGATTCATGGCCGATCAACTTGACAATCGTCCCGTATTCACGATCGTGATGGGATGCAATGGTGCCGGAAAAAGTGCATGGAAAAGAGCAAATTACGACATCTTGCCTGAACGTTATTTCGACCGGGATTCAGTGGCAGGCGGAATCGGCGACTGGAACAGCGTTGAAGCTCGGAAAAGAACTGCTGAAATTGTTAACGAAGAAGTTGACAAGGCAATTCGTGACAGGATGAGTTACGGAATAGAGAGCACCTATTCCGGACGCCCGGGACGCGAGCGCGTTGCCCAGGCAAGACAAGCGGATTATCGGACCAAGGGCATCTATATCGGGACAAAGTCACCCGAGATAAACATTGAAAGGGTGGCGCATCGCGTTCAGGAGAATACAGGACACTATGTTGACCCGAAAATTACCCCTGAACGCTATAAATATTCATTGTCGAATTTGCGTCGAACGGTTGATCTGTTTGACCAGTTGGAAATACTCGACAACTCAAATGACAGCCCCCTTAGTGTTCTGGACCCTGTTGAGCAATGCTGCCTTGAATTCGGTCAAGTTGTTTCTCGCCTTTCTGACTGCAGAATGGTGAATTGGTGCGTGATGTAGCTGGAGAGCGTTGCACAGTCGCTGGCGGAGAAAGGACCGGATTGCTCAAAAAAAGCGGCGTAGTGAAAATTATGGCTCCCATCAGAAATGATTTGTCGATTGATAATGCTACCGATGAGCCGGCGCCATATTCTTCTCCCCCCTATTTTCGGCACATGTACACGGCAAGGAGTCGGGAACATCAAGGCGTCTTTCGCTCCGGAATGCGGCAGGGTAAAGAGAGAATAAGCGCGTCATCAATCTGAGCGATGCAAAGTGGCAAATAGAAGAATCACTCGCAAGACCTGAAATGGCAGAGGCAGAAAACAATCCCGCATCATCAAATTGCCACCCAAGCGCCAAACCACTGGCTGGGTTTCGATGGCCCCTGGTAGATGAAAGCAAGTTCCCGGTAATGTACACCGGGATGACATCGCCAATCCGTCTCGGCGGGTCTACTCAAACGTTTTCGTCAGTGAAATAGCCGCAATCAAGTCAAGCAGCAAAACCTGAAGTAAATGATCGGAATCAATCCAGTCAGCAAGCCTTGGTTTGCGATACCCGGAAAAATGACTTCTTTTCTGTCAGGCCGAATTTGACGAAAGAAGCTCACGCAATCTGCCATCGATATTCATTCGCTCGTGAAAGATCTCGACTAATTCAAGCGTGTCGCTAGTTTCTCTCAGAATCAGGTAATGCCGAGCTTCCCGGCAGTAGCTGAGGCCAGTTGCGTCCCGTCTGTCCTGAAGAAGCGCTCCGCAGGGGCGAGGCAAAGGCGGCTGACCGCTAGCAATCGCCCTTAAACGCTCCGCTAAGCCATGCGTATATTTTTCAGCTTGTAAATCACCAAATGCTCTGATAGTCCATTCGAGGATATCCTCAAGACTTGCAAGAGCGGCTGGTGCATAAACAATGCGTTTCACGTCAACCTGGACCGGGCCGACTTAAGAGCCTCTCCCAGCACCATCTCCGGGTCGCCCGTAATTCCTTCCCCACGTTCAAGCTCATCCAATGCAGCCGAAATTCTCTCAACAATCATGTCCAGCGCATGGCGATCATGCAATGTGCGGAGACCGTCCCGCATGACTTCGCTAGCGCTGGCATAACGCCCGCTGGCTACCATTTCATCAACAAAGTTGCTGAGTTCCGGAGTAAGAGCAATATTTCTGGCATGGGTAGCTGGCATAATCACGAATCATATTGAATAAGGTGGCCAATTATGACACCGCCAAGTCATATTTTCAAGCTGAAGCTTGGTCCAATAAGAAATGAGCCTGAAGCGAAGGCGGAATTCCAGCGTGAAACGAGCCTGAGTGCTGGGCCAATGCGTATTGGGGTCTCGAAGTTGGGATCATCAGGAGATGGCTGTCATGCTAGAAACGAAACGGGTGAACACCCTCGAAGAGGTCGGGCAGGTGGTTCAGGCATCACGCCGCCCTGCCTCCATCAACAGGAAATCCATTGTCGAAACAGGTGGTGGACATGGTACTATCCGGGATTCTATTTGTGGTCACAAAAACCGGAGGCAGATTGCACTGCGGACTGGAAGAGGAGAATAGCAATAGTCAAGAACAACCTGGTCTCGTTCAAGTATTGAATTCTCTCGATCAAGGCAATTCTCGTCTAAGCAAGCCCACCCAGACTCCCATCCATCTCTGACGACCCGATCCAGGAAAATGACAGCAAGAACATCACAGATATCGAGGAAGACCAATGAGACACTGATCGAGGTGAAGGTCAATCTGGACGGAACCGGCCTCTGTTCCCTGAACACCGGCATTCCGTTTCTGGAGCACATGCTTGAGCAGGTGGCTCGTCATGGCATTATTGACCTTGATATTTCTGCACAGGGAGATTTGCATATTGATGACCATCATACCGTTGAAGACATTGGCATCACACTGGGTCAGGCAGTTGCCGAGGCGCTGGGAAATAAAAAGGGCATATCCCGTTACGGCCATGCCTATGTTCCGCTTGATGAAGCATTGAGCCGGGTAGTGCTTGATTTCTCGGGACGACCGCTGTTAACGAGCAACGTTGAATATCCAGACCGCATGATCGGCAAATTCTCCGTGGCCTTGGTGCATGAATTCTTTCAGGGCTTTTGCAACCATGCTCTGGTCACCATGCACATGGACTGCCTGCGCGGCAAGAATGCCCACCATATTGTCGAAACCCTGTTCAAGGCCTTTGGCCGGGCTCTCAAGATTGCCGTAGCCGTTGACGGTCGAATCACGGGAGTGCCCTCGACCAAGGGCGTACTCTGAACCCGGGCATCGGCATGCAGCCGCACCGAGTCGTCGTTGTCGACCTGGGGACCGGCAATCTTCGATCTGTCACCAAGGCAGTCAACACGGTCAGCCCGGATTCCGAGGTCCATGTTTCCGCCGAGCCATCAGTAATCGCCGGTGCTGATCACATGATTCTACCCGGTCAGGGGGCAATAGGCACTTGGCTGAAGCAGCTGGAGCTGGGTTCCAAACTCAGACAGGCAGTGATGAGTGCGCTTGGCGATAAGCCGGTGCTCGGCATATGCCTGGGACTGCAGGCCCTGTATCGCTACAGCAGCGAAAACGGCGGGCAAAATGGCTTTGACCTGATATCCGGCAGCGTCAAGCATTTTTCAGAGGCCGGAACCGGTTTTGGCTCGGCAGTCGGTCAGCACCCGAGAAAAATCCCGCACATGGGCTGGAACCGCGTCACGCACACAACAGACCACCCGCTGTGGAAAGACATTCATGATGGCGAACGGTTCTATTTTGTGCACAGCTATTATGCCGATAGTCAGGACCCGGATCAGGTCGCCGGGCAAACCGAGTATGGGATTACCTTCACTTCGGCGGCAGCGCAGGGCAACTTGTTCGCAGTTCAGTTTCACCCTGAAAAAAGCCAGCGTGCCGGACTGACCCTGCTCAAGAATTTCATCAACTGGAATGGAACCTGTTAATGCTGATCATTCCTGCAATCGACATCAAGGACGGGAAATGCGTGCGCCTCAGACAAGGCGACATGGACCGGGAAACCATTTACTCGGATGATCCTGCAACCATGGCCGAGCGCTGGATCGAACAAGGGGCCAGACGCATTCATATCGTGGACCTGGATGGTGCATCCCAGGGAAAACCGGTCAATGCGGACATCGTCCACAAGATTACCCAACGCCACCCTGAAGTGCCGGTCCAGATCGGAGGCGGTATTCGCAATGAAGAAACCGTAGCAGCCTACATTCAGGCAGGGGTTAAGTACGCGATTATCGGGACACAGGCAGTACGAGAACCGCAAATGATAGATGATCTGTGCAGCCGGTTTCCAGGACAGGTCATAGTCGGGCTGGATGCCCACGATGGGAAAATCGCCATTGAGGGCTGGTCGGAAATCTCAGAGCACAGCGCGATCGATCTTGCCCGCAATTTTGAGCATGCTGGAGTTGATTCGATTGTCTATACCGACATTTCTCGTGACGGCATGCTTCAGGGAGCCAACGTTTCAGCAACGGCCGCCTTGGCCGGGGCAGTCTCCATACCGGTGATTGCCTCAGGTGGCATTGCCAGCCTGGATGACATTCGTCTGCTTGCTGAATATTCCCAGAGCGGCATTGTCGGGGCAATTACCGGCCGGGCAATTTATGAAGGCAGGCTGGATTTCAGTGCCGCTCAGGCACTTGCTGACGATCTGGTCGCCAGCTGCCCCATCGTATAATCGAGTATCCCATGCCTTTAGCCAAACGAATCATTCCCTGCCTGGATGTTGACCGGGGCCGGGTTGTTAAAGGCACCCGCTTCGTCAACTTGCGAGATGCGGGAGATCCCGTTCAAGTCGCATCCCGCTATGATCAGGAAGGCGCAGATGAGCTCGCATTTCTCGATATCACCGCAAGTTCCGATAATCGAGACACGATTGTTCATGTCGTTGAGGATGTTGCCGAACAGGTATTTATTCCACTGACCGTTGGCGGTGGAATCCGCACGCTTGAAGACATTTCGCGCTTGCTGAATGCCGGGGCTGACAAGGTGTCGATCAACACCACGGCGGTCAATAACCCTGATTTCATTCGCGAAGCCAGCCAGCATTTCGGTAACCAGTGTATTGTCGTGGCAATTGATGCCAAACAAGTCGATGCCAAACCGGATGGTTCAATACAATGGGAAATTTTTACTCATGGCGGACGAACCCCGACCGGCATTGATGCGATTGAGTGGGCAAAGAAAATGGAACAGTACGGTGCGGGAGAATTACTGGTAACCAGCATGGATCGGGACGGAACAAAAAATGGCTTCGATCTCGATTTAATGAAAACTATCACCAGCCAGACCGGAATTCCGGCGATTGCTTCAGGCGGGGTTGGCACCCTGGAACATCTCGTCGAAGGCGTGATTCAAGGCGGGGCCGATGCAGTGCTGGCAGCGAGTATCTTCCATTATGGCGAATACACGGTACACGAGGCCAAACAATACATGGCTCAGCAAGGGATCGAAATTAGACTGTAAAGCAATCTCGTAGAAGAGCAGCCGTTGTTCCATTTCAGTCCAATGGGGTTCTCGCATGACGGGGGAACATTACCGACAGCATCAGGTAGAACGAGGCCGCATTGATCCCGGCGGTTGCACAACAATACGATACCGGTATGATCATGATGGTTGCATGGATGAATCCGCAAGCCTTTCTTGACATCCATTGAAAAAGGCTCAATCGCCGGGAACCTTACGGCATGATGCCGCCACATGAACAGTCAGGCTGGCCGGAAATTTTTTCCAACGCAAAAGCCTCGCACCAGATTACAGATGAAGTTTCAGGTGTTTTGCCGTTACAATACATGATTCCCTTGGGGTTCTGAAGTCTATGCCTGTCTTTTGACTGCTGGCAGGACTGATGAATTTTCCCATCCACGACTATAGATTAAATAAACCGACGGAGATCAAATTATGGGCTTTGGAGGAATCGGTCCGGTTCAACTGATCATTATTCTGGTAATCGTTTTGTTGATTTTCGGTACAAAGAAACTGAGAAATTTTGGTGGTGACCTAGGCGGAGCCATCAAAGGGTTCAAGAAGGCTGTCAAGGAAGAAGAAAATCCCGAATTGGACAACGAAAACAAGGCAAGCACAGAAGAAGCATCTGCTGAAACCACCGCACAACAGTCGAAGAAAGAAGAATCCAGTGAAACCAATAAAGCGAGCTGATCACGCTGGATAAGCGGCCATGTTTGATATCGGTTTCTGGGAGATGGCGTTCATCAGCGTCATCGCATTGCTCGTAATTGGCCCTGAACGACTACCCGCTGTAGCTCGGGGGGTCGGGCTATGGGTTGGTAAAGCGCGCCGCATGATTAATGATGTGAAGCGCGACTTCAAAAAGGAACTGGATGAAACCGAACTCAGTAACCTCAAGGAACTCAAGGATGACATTGACTCGGCAGCCAAGGAACTTAAACGTACTGCTGATGAAGCAGTTGTTGAAACCGAAAAGTCTGGCGCTGGTCTGAAAGAGACAATTGAATCGGTTGGCAACGAACCAGTCGAGGAGATCGCGAAAACCCAGCCTTCCCCCACAACTACGAAAAAAGCCAAGAGCCAGAGCACCGCAAAGTCGTCTGACGAAAAACCCAGGGTTTCAACAGTCAAAGAGAAGTCCAGTCAGTCGAAGACAGCAGAAGCATCGGAAAATGACCTGCAGGGAAAAGCGCCTGCATGATGCCTCCAGCAGCATTCTTGAACGGATATTTCTTTGATTGGCTAAATTGAAGATTGAGCGAAGTGGCCAACTCCAAACCCAAGGACAAGAAACAGAAAGTATCACCGGGAGCCGAAGGCACACTCCTGTCACACTTGATTGAATTGCGTGACCGGATACTGCGGGGTGTTTTGGCTATCCTCATTGTCTTTATCTGTCTTGTGCCGTTCGCCAATCCGCTCTATGAGTTCCTGGCCAGTCCCTTGATGAATGCCTTGCCTGAAGGCAACAGCATGATCTCGACCGAGCCCCATGGTCCGTTTTTTGTGCCATTCAAATTTGCCTTTGCGGCGGCTTTTGCAATTGCCGTACCCTATCTGCTGTACCAGATATGGGCATTCGTGGCTCCGGGCCTGTACCAAAATGAAAAGCGCCTGATCATGCCATTGATCATCTCCAGCAGCTTTTTATTCTACCTCGGCATCACATTTGCCTATTTTGTGGTATTCCCGATCATCTTTACTTTCTTTGCCAATGTGGCTCCAGAGGGGGTAGCGGTGATGACCGACATCAATGCCTATCTCAGCTTTGCAATCAAGTTGTTTTTTGCATTCGGGTTCGCGTTTGAGGTACCCATTGCCACCATATTGATGATCTACATGGGTGCCACTTCCGTTGAAAGTCTCAAGAAGAAGCGGCCCTATATCATCGTCTGTGCGTTCATCGTCGGCATGCTTCTAACCCCGCCCGATGTATTTTCGCAAACCCTGCTTGCACTGCCGGTCTGGCTGCTGTTCGAGGCCGGCCTGTTTTGCAGTCGATTCATGGGAGTGCGGGATAAAGAGAACGCAGCCGGTCCTGATGACTCAGAGCAAGCGCCCGATACCAAGGCACTGCCCAAAGCGGAATAGAGCTTACTGGTTCTATTGATTTTCAGGAAATCATCTGCTCATTGATGATCTGCCATTCCTTGTCGATGTAGCCCTCAAGAGGTTTAAAGCGTATCTTGTAGTTCATCTTTTGGCATTGCTTGATCCAATAGCCAAGATACACATAGTCAAGATTGTGCTCCTTTGCGTACTCGACCTGCTTCATGATCGCGAAAGTGCCCAATCCTCTTTTTTCATGATCAGGATCAAAAATCGTGTATACCGCAGATATTCCTTCATCGGGCAAATCGCAGACCGACAGCGCCACTAGGTCACCATCGACCCGAAACTCCATGAAGATTGTCTTGACAATGGAGTCAATCATGAATTGCCGATAACGGACCGGATTGTTATGGTCCATGGTATCGCCGGAATGCCGCCATGACTGGTAACGACGAAACAGGCCGAAATGCTCGTTGCGGAAGCAGGGCGACATGATGCTCATTTGCACATCATGATTGTGCCGGTAGCAGCGCTTCTGGGCACGGCTTGGGGTGTATTCCCAAACCGGAATTCGTACCGAAACACAGGCATTGCAGACATGGCAGTGTGGCTTGTACACAATATCGCCACTTCGACGATAGCCGGACTTCAGAAGCACCGTAAACTGGGAATCATTGATCGGATAGTCCGGTTCAAGCATCAGGGTGGATGCGGTTTTCTCCGGCAAGTAGGAACAACCGTGTGGAGCCGACATGTAAAGTTTTGGCGGCCTTCCCTGAAATTTCATGATTCCTGTACCCACGAATCAGGCACCCGGCCCCAGAGACCCGGAGTTGGCAGCTGATCGACTTGTTTGAGAATGCGCATGAATTGGGTACGCGATAACTCCTCGGCTCCCATGCTCAGGAGGTGTCCGGAAGTAACTTGGCAATCGATCAGGGCATAATTGAATCTGGTCAGCTGTTCGGTGAGATGGGCAAGAGCCGCCTTTGATGCATCGGTGTTGATGCTGAACATGCTCTCACCGAAAAATATCCGGCCGATTGCGAGTCCATACAGCCCGCCTACCAGTTCCCGGTCCATCCAGGTTTCGACCGAATGCGCATAGCCCATCTCGTGCAGCTTTGTATATGCGTCAACCATTTCCTCGTGAATCCAGGTTGCATCAGGACCAAGGTGGGGTCTGGCACAGCTTCGAATTACCTGATCGAATCCATGATCGATTGTGCACCGGTATGCGTATTTGCGGATTGATTTGCGCAAGCTTCTGGACACTCTGAATTTCTCGGGAAAGATGACGCATCGCGGGTTGGGAGACCACCACAGAATGGGAGCTTCGTTATACCAGGGAAAGATGCCAGCACGATAGGCCTGGATCAGCCGTTGTGGATCGAGGTCGCCGCCGCATCCAACCAGACCCGAGTCATCGCATTGACTACTCGAATTTGGGATTGATCCATTCTGCTGATTTAATGCGTCTTCTTCGTTCAACATTTTCTCTGAAGGATTCAGGCTCATTTCCGAATCTGCCTGTCAAAAATATATACTACAACGGTTCATGGTCAATGTAAATTTACTTGGCATACCGTCTACCTGACATTTGCAAAATACTTCCATGCGGTTTCTGGGCATTGAAACGTCCTGTGATGACACGGGTGCGGCTATTTATGATAGCCAGCAAGGTCTTGTAGTCAACCGTCTGGCATCTCAGGTTGACATCCACAACCTGTATGGCGGAGTGGTTCCCGAACTTGCAGCGCGCGACCATATCCGCAAGCTGCTGCCTCTTGTCGAAAACCTGCTGCAGGATCCAGCCAATGAAGGTCGGAGTGTGGATGCAATCGCCTATACCGCAGGCCCAGGCCTGGCCGGAGCGCTATTGGTTGGTGCCTCAGTTGCCTCTGGGCTTGCCTATGCCTGGAATGTGCCGGCCTTGCCAATCCACCACATGGAAGGACACTTGCTCGCACCAATGCTTGAAAATCCGGCTCTAGACTTTCCATTCGTAGCATTGCTAGTATCGGGTGGCCATACCCAGCTTGTTGATGTTGAAGCCGCAGGAAAGTATCGGATCATGGGACAGACCCGGGATGACGCAGCTGGGGAAGCATTTGACAAAACTGCCAAGCTGCTGGGGCTGGGTTATCCCGGGGGGCCTCAAATTGCGGCCTTTGCTCAGAAAGGGCAGAAAGAGCGCTTTGTCTTTCCACGGCCCATGACCCGACAACCGGGGCTTGAATTCAGTTTCAGCGGATTGAAGACCCAGGTTCTGACGACAGTCCGGCAGCAGTCGCGTCTTGATTCACAGACTGTTGCTGATATTGCCCTGGCATTTGAATTGGCGGTTGTGGATACCCTAACGATCAAGTGCATGCGAGCACTGGAGGCGTCTGGGCGGAAACGTCTTATTGTCTCGGGCGGTGTCGGTGCAAACCAGCGACTTCGTGATCGACTTCGCCAGGAATGTAAAAAGCGGGGTACAGAGGCATTTTATCCGCGCATGGAATTCTGCACCGACAACGGCGCCATGATCGCCTATGCGGGCTATTTCAGGTGGGAACATGAGATGAAGGAAGCCCCGAAATTCAAGCATTATGGCGGGTTCGACATCAAGCCAAGATGGAGCCTTGAGGACCTGTCAAAATGACTGGCAGACTAATGGTGGACCCAACTTCAAATCCACTTCCTTGTGAGTCCTGTCTTCAGGCGAAAAGGAAAATACTGGATATTGCCTGCTTCGTTGTTTCAAGTCATTCTCACCATAATGAAGCATTCGCTTCTTATCAATCACTCAAAGCCTGGTTTGTTTCTGACTTTGGCTAGAGCGATTTTATTTTCAGGGGTATTTAATCCTCATAAGCAAAGCTTTAGCCTTTCGATTAAATTCTGAACACATACCAAATCTCTCAAACTGTTCCTTGTCTCTTGCCTGATTCATCAATTTTCGAGCATTGTTGTTTGCCTATTCCCTTGCATCAACATGATCAGAATTTTTTTGTTCGAAATCTTTTAAATTCAAGGGACTGGAAGAATCTGCTGTTTTTGGCAACGGCAAGCGATCCAAGAGTTTCTTGATGTCCTCTTGGACTGTTTTCAGCCTATTTTGCAAAGCTTCAATCTTTGTGTTAGCGGTTCCTACCCATATACCAATCCCCAATTCCAGTCCGCAGTAATGGAATTGGGGAAACCATTTCGTAAAACAAGCCATGCAAAACAGGACAAAAATTCATCACTACGTCATCGTGGTATCCATCCGATGCCTGTAAAGAGTAACCTTCCGAGTTAAATTTTGGGACTTGTAAAAAATGGTTGACAAGCAATCCACGGCATCATTTGACTCCTTGTTTGGGTGATATCCGTGAAACTGTCAGAGCGATGATCGAGTGATTGGGAGAAGACTTGGCCTGTAAGCGGTATTTCTACTTTGGCTTTTTGCACAAGCTTTAAGGTAAGGGACTAAATTTTGCAGGGTAAAAGAATAACCCGCAAATCTGGTTTGGGATTTCTGGAACTGATCACCAATCCAAGGTAAAATGCAACACATCAATGACTAGCTGCTTATCCAATTGGGACGAGCAGTTAGCCGTTTTCAAATGTTCAACACTTTTTATTGGATGAAAAAATGATTTTACGTAATTTTCTAGCTGTACTAGCCCTGTCTGCGTCCATGTTCGGCACTCAAGTGCTGGCGCAAGATGCAACCTTTTTCAGAATCGGCACTGGCGGCGCAGGAGGAACCTATTTCCCGATTGGCGGCACGATCGCCAATGGAATATCTGCCCCGCCCGGAGCGCGCCCTTGTGACAAGGGTGGCCAGTGCGGGGTTCCCGGACTGATCGCTATCGCTCAATCAACAACGGCCTCGGTGTTCAACAATGCTGCCGTTCAAAATGGCGAACTGGAAGCGGGATTGGCCGCCGCCGATGTAACCCGGTCAATGTTCCGGGGGGAAGGAAAATTCGATGGAAAACCGCATCCCAATCTGCGCATTGTCGCCAACCTCTTTCCCGAAGACCTTCATCTCGTTCTGCCAAAAGGTTCATCCATCAACGATCTCGGGGATTTGGCAAACAAACGCGTTGGAATTGCGCAGGCGGGTTCTGGAACGCAGGTCGCCGTGCTGCAAATGCTTGAAGGATGGGGCGTGACTCGGGACAACATGGACGAAGCAGAGCTGAATAACAGCCAAAGTGCCGAACGCTTGGCCGATGGACAGCTTGATGCCTATTTCTATGCCGCTGGATGGCCGGTTGCCGCAATGGTTCAGCTTGCATCCACCAAGGGCATGGAACTGCACTCGTTCACAGAGGCTGATGTGAAGAAAATCAATGACATTATTCCGGCCTACATTCCTTCCCAGATTCCTGCAGGGGTGTATGAAGGAGTTGATTACGATGTGCGAACACCAGCGGTCAGTGCGTTGCTGGTTGTTTCTTCGAATCTTGACGAGGACCTGGTTTACGGAATCACTGCTGCCCTGTGGAATAGCAATACCCGAAAGCTGCTGGATAACGGGCATCCCAAGGGCAAGCTGATCACGGCCGAAACCGCGCTTGACGGCATTTCAACTCTGGGAGTTCCTCTGCATCCCGGGGCAGAAAAATTTTATCGAGAACAGGGAATGATTCAGTAATCCTGTTGCCCTTTCCAAATCCAAAAGCCGGCGGCAGAGAAACTGTCGCCGGCTTCTCATTGACGCGGTATCCACATTCACACTCCTGAAAAAGACCAGCAAGAGCTTGATGCCAAGCAGCTTGACAGCATCGAAAGAAAATACGATGAAGGCGTCAACACTCGACAGATAGGCGCTCGATTCCAGACGTTTCTGCGCTTGGTCGCAATCATTTTTGCGGTCTATCATTACTACACTGCAGGGTTTGGTCTACCCCCTGATCACTGGCATATGGGCTGGCATTTGGCCGGTTTGTTCATCCTCATCTATGCCCTGTTTCCAATTGTTCGCACTCGGAAGCTGATGACCGTCAACCCGAG
Organism: Gammaproteobacteria bacterium; assembly: GCA_026709505.1. Classification (GTDB taxonomy): domain Bacteria; phylum Pseudomonadota; class Gammaproteobacteria; order Arenicellales; family Poriferihabitantaceae; genus Poriferihabitans. The sequence goes on from JAPOSW010000022.1 coordinate 12,269, forward strand.
TCTGTTCAGGGTTGGAAATGTCCCGATTTATGATCTTGTGCTGATGCTGCTTGGGGTGAGCTCCGCTCTCTATCTCGGTTTTGCATGGCACGGCGTTGCATTCCTCGGTATCGAAGAACAGTCATTCCGCATGGGGAATCCCAATTTCTATGACATTGTTTTCTCGGTCATCATTATTGTATTGGCACTTGATATTGCGCGGCGGACTCTGGGCTGGGTCCTGCCACTGATTATCTGCTTATTTATCTCGTATGCCCTGTTTGGACCGTATTTTCCCGGACTGTTGCAACACCCGGGCGTCCGCTTCAACACTTTTGTGTCCTCCATGTACTTTCCTCAGGAAGGGATATTTGGGGTCACGCTGTGGGTTGTCTCTACGATTGTTTTCCACTTCGTCCTGTTCGGGGTTGTCGCTCAACGAACTGGCTTGGGGAAACTGTTTATTGACAACGCAACAATTCTCGCAGGCCGATATACCGGTGGTCCTGCCAAGATCTCGGTTGTCTCATCGGCCTTTTTTGGGACCATTTCGGGTTCTTCTGTCGCCAATACCGTGTCAACCGGAGCCTTGACCATTCCGAATATGAAGCGACTCGGCTATCCCGGGCATTTTGCAGGGGGCGTTGAAGCGGCGGCTTCAGCAGGAGGGCAGATTACGCCACCCATTATGGGGGCGGCGGCCTTCATCATGGCCGAATTTCTCGAAGTCCCTTATACCACAATTGTCATCGCTGCCATTTTCCCGGCTCTTCTGCATTACCTGGGTGTATTTTCGGTGGTACACCTTATGGCCCGAAAGCTCGAATTGAAGGGGATAGCCCGCGATGCATTGCCCAAGTTCCGGGCCGTATGGGGCGAAGGCTGGGCGAATATCATTCCCTTGTTGGGATTGCTGTGGGTCCTGTTTTCCGGGTATACGCCCTTCATGTCCGCTTTCTGTGGAATCTCGCTTGCGATAATTGCTGGCATGTCCCGGTATCGAGAAGCGAGAACCCTGATCTATCCGGCTTTGTTCCTGGTTTTTGTTCTGCACAAGTATGTTTCCGGCGGGTTTGATCCCGCTACGACGCTGATTCTGTCTTTTGGGTCCGTTGTTGCAACCTTCAATGCACAGAAGCGAGTGAATGTCATGCACATGATTTCAATTTTTGAGGTCGGGGTCAAATATTCCCTGGCTGTTGGCGCAGCGGCCGCCGCAGTTGGCATTGTCGTGGGGGTCATCAACACAACCGGCATTGGCTTCAGGGTTGGCTTCATGGTTACCCAGGGTGCCGCCAATCTGGCCAGCGATATTCATCATGTGGTGACTTTAGGAAACCTGCTGAATTTTACAATCGCCGATCTTCAGCTTCTTCTATCGTTAATTTTCGTTGCAGTCATCTGCATACTCATGGGTGCCGGAATTCCGACTACGGCGCTGTACATCATGCTGGTATCCGTGGCCCAGCCTGCCCTGGCACAACTTGGAATCCCCCCGATTGCCAGCCATATGTTTGTTCTTTATTATGGGGTTGTCTCAGAAATCACGCCGCCAGTCTGTACTTCAGCATACGCAGCATCAGCGATCGCCAATTCCAATCCCTTCAGAACCGGGATATCCGCATTCACCCTGGGATTGGGGAAAGTGGTAGCCCCCATGGCATTTGTGTATGCACCGGTTCTGCTGTTTGTCTCTTCCACCGGTTTTGACTTATGGGAATTTACCTATACCGGCTTAAGCTGCATTTTTGGAGTAATTGCCTTGTCGGCATCCGTAGTTGGCTACCTGTTTGTGCCTATGAAAGCACTGTCCCGAATTTTGATGGCTGTATCTGGAGTGGTATTTATCGCACCCTCTCTACAGGCCGATTTTGTCGCACTAGCCATCGCTGCGCCCGCACTCATCGTCCAGCTTCTCTGCTTGTTCAAATCCCGGTCAAAGCATTATCTGACCAATAGTCCTGCCTCTGGGGATGGCCCAAGGTGAATGGTTTTCTTGAACTCTTAAGCCTCAAGACAAAGTGAGTCTTTCGACTATAATCGCCTTCTCCTGGCCTGAGATTGAAGTCCTGCTTCCCGCCTTGTCGGAAACGCCAGCAGCACGCATGAACAGGGAAAAAAGCACCGGAATTAGGACAGGGACTGACTAAAAAAAGAATCAATTTGTCCTCGTCTTCGGCAGATTGTGAGAAAATTTAATTGATAAACTGGCCAGTTCAGCGAGTATCCCAACAAAATCACGTCTTCAAGAGGTTCAATATGGTCAAGAAAAACGGGGGGAACCTTGTTGTCGAATCCCTGGTAGCTCTGGGTGCAAAACATAGTTTCGGCATTCCTGGCGAGAGTTATCTCGCCGTTCTGGATGCCTTGCATGATGCCGCCGGCAAGCTGGATTTTACGATTTGCCGAAACGAGGGTGGTGCTGCATTCATGGCCGCTGCCTATGGAAAACTGACCGGAACCCCCGGTATCTGTTTTGTAACACGCGGACCGGGTGCGACTAATGCTTCAATCGGAGTTCACACCGCCATGCAGGACAGTGTTCCGATGATCCTGCTGATTGGCCAGGTGGATACAACAATGCGAGAGCGCGAGGCATTCCAGGAGATCGACTACCGGGCTTTCTATGGCCCTGTTGCAAAATGGGCAACCCAAATCGAACACGTGGATCGTATTGTCGAAACGCTCTCGCGTGCCTGGACCCTGTCTCTCTCAGGCCGCCCGGGACCGGTTATCGTAGCATTGCCTGAGGACATGCTGATCGATCAGTCCGAAGCACCTGCCTTGAAAGGCCCTGTAACAATCGAAGAACCCACCCCTTCCTGCCATTCCATTCAGGCCTTCCAATCCCTGCTCTCGGATGCAAAGCGTCCTGTGGTTCTGGTCGGCGGTAGCGGCTGGACTGATGCGGGGCAGGAAGCGCTCCGGAAATTTGCCGAAAACTCTGATCTTCCAGTAGTCACATCGTTTCGACGGGTCGATCTTTATGACAACCACAGTCCGAACTTCGTTGGTGATGCCGGCGTTGGCATGACCGCATCAACCAAGAGACTGTTTCATGAGGCCGATCTGATTCTGGCAATCAACGTACGCTTCGGAGAAATGACTACAGATGGCTATACCCTTCTCAACATGCCCAAAACCAGGCAAAAACTGATACACGTACACGCATCCGAACGCGAACTCGGTAAAATTTATATGCCGGATTTGGCTATTCACGCCGGACCCAACCTGTTTGGCGCGGCCGCAGCAGAGCTTGAAGTCAGCAGCACATGGGCAAAATGGCGGGAACAAGCGCGAATTGATTATGAACGCGAGTTTGATTTGCCTGACCAGCCAGGCCCAGTAGATATGGGCAAGATAACGGCCTATCTTTCGGATCGCTTGCCTGAGGACGCAATCGTGACCAATGGTGCCGGCAATTACACCATCTGGCCAAACAAATTCTTCCGGTTTGGACCTCGGCAAAGACTGCTTGCTCCTCAGTCTGGAGCAATGGGCTACGGCTTGCCCGCAGCTATTGCTGCGAAGCATGTTCATCCGCAGCGAACTGTGGTGTGCTTTGCCGGAGATGGGGATTTCCAGATGACGTTCCAGGAACTGGGAACCGCCATGCAGATTGGGGCCCAGCCGATCGTGCTGGTATTGAACAATGGCATGTATGGCACGATCCGCATGCATCAGGAACGTAGCTATCCGGAACGAGTATTTGGCACCAAAATCATCAACCCGGATTTTGTAATGCTGGCTAAATCTTATGGCTGCCATGCAGAAAAGGTAGACAGTACCGCAGACTTTCCGGAAGCATTTGAACGAGCTTTAGCTTCAGAAAGCGGAGCGGTTCTGGACCTTGCGATCTCGCCAGAGGCCATTACGCCCAGGCAGAGTCTGAGCGAGTTGCGAAATTCAAAGTAGCACTGACAAACAAGAACCTGCGGCCGCAAGCTAGCCATTTTAGCCAGATGATAAATTGTCCCGTGTCGGGAAAATTCGAGAGCTGCGTCTACTTGATTTTGGCTTCCTTGTAGATAACGTGCTTGCGAACCACCGGATCGAACTTCTTGATTTCCATTTTTTCGGTCATGGTCCGCTTATTCTTGGTGGTGGTGTAATAGTGGCCTGTGCCAGCCGATGAAACCAGTTTAATTTTATCTCGCATGATGACTTTCCTCCTAGGCCGGGCTTCTGGCCTTTCGTGCACTGATATCGGTCAGCACCTGCTCGATCCCTTTCTTATCGATAATTCTCAGGCCAGCGGCCGAGACACGCAAGTGAACCCAGCGTTTCTCGCTTGCAACCCAGAATCGACGGCGATGCAGGTTCGGAAGGAACTTGCGCTTGGTCTTGTTGTGGGCATGCGACACATTGTTTCCCGTGATCGTACGCTTGCCGGTTACTTCGCACACTCTGGCCATTTATTTTGCCTATTTGTTTTGGATTGTTTAGAGGGGGCGATTTATACCAGAAATGCGACTGAATTGGTAGTACTTTCGATGTGGCTATTGAGCTGGAACGGGTTTCTGGCAGACTAACTTGAACTTTTAAGCAGTGCCGTGTCGTTAACTTGGTCAATGTCGGTAGATGCGCACTCAAAAATCTTCAAGCATCATTGAATCCGAAAACAATTGTCTGGCAGTCGGATGAATGCCCTCAGTAGTTTGCTGCACACTCCTGTCCCCCCGTGCCTTTGCCATCCAGGGATTCCACCTCAATGATTGAACCTTGTCGATAGTGGTATCGAAGATATCGCCAGTGAATGGCATCCGAGAGCGCTTTTGGGCGCAATACGCCAAAACACTCACCATCCGCTCTCACACTTCGGCAGTGAATGCCGAAGCTGTCAGCAACCCGCAATGCTTGACCGAGTTGCTGTGATTCACCGTAATCATCAGGGCGGTAGATGGCGTGTCCAGCCAGTTGCCGCACGTCATGCAAAGTGGCTGGCCCCAATTGTGCACGTATTACGCGCATTTCCTGGGTCGCTTTATCGACTCTAGATTCTCGTAGAAATCGTGCCCGGTGATACGAAGTCTCAGCAATGGCGACTTCCTCATCAGACGTGCAGTAATAGACGCCAAAATCCAGGTTGAACCTGCCGCCTCGTCCGTCAACCGGCGGGTGAGTAAAAGCCGCCATGATCCATGATGCACCATCGCCGTATACACGGTCTTCGGGTCGCACCAGGCGAATATCGCCCGCTTCATCCCGCAACCTAGGGTTGGTAAGATGCTCGACTGCATAAAGCACGTCCCAATCCTGAGGACTAGAGACGCGCTCAAACAGGTTGATCTGAGGATAGCGGGACAGAATGACGCGATAGACCGGCTTGTCTATCTCGCTCAGAGGTAGAGTGCCGATGTCGATCACCAACCGCCCCGCTCCGCATCGAGGAAATTCCTCACCATGGCCAAGTCCAACATCTGTCCCGCCAGCAACCGGTCCAACGGTGCCACTCCATTGAACAGCGGGTTGTCATTGGGAGTGGCCAGCCACTGATCGGCCAATGCTTGGTCAGACAGCAGGATTTGCAGGGATTTGTATATCCCCAGGATATAGCTTGCTCGCTCCAGTGTATCCATTGTTAGTCTGGCCTTTTCCGGCTGGCTCTTCCAGTTGTAGAGAGTTTTCTCGTTGCCAAGACCCAGCAAGGTCATTTGCTGAGGACCGGTCAGTTGCCACTCGCTGAAAATCGCGAAAATCGCCGGCAAAAGCGAGATGGCGACACTCTGTCCACGTTGCAGCAGATGTTCAGTTCGATTAATCATGACTTCTTCCAAATACTGTATTATTACAGTATATTGTTACAGTATAGAAGATTGTGATGTTTCAGTCAAATATCAAGGCTTTCAGCAGCTTTTCCTTTGAAACGGATTTCTGGCACGCCACACTCGTCTTCAAGCAATCTCGTCATGCCGAGAGTCATGTGAATATGGGCTTAACCTCGGAAACTTCCCTGAAACATGATCAGGATAGTCTCACTCTTTTTTCTGGGCATGCTCTTCAATCGCTTGTCCAGAGTCCTGATCCACAACCGTTCCTCGTGCAAGAATCGGCAGGGCAGACTGCAAATATACCCACATCGACCATAGCGTCAGCAACGCTGTCACGTAAAAAACAATCTCGCCAATACGAAATACCGGTATGCCATTTACCGGCTCGGCATACAGCAGCAGCACTATCGATACCATCTGAAACACAGTCTTGAGCTTGCCCAGCAGGCTCACTGAAACCAGTCCCCGACTCCCCAGCTCCGACATCCACTCGCGCAACGCTGATATGGCGATCTCCCGACCGATGATCACGCAGACCGCAACCGAAAACACGGCAGGATGAATTACCCGTTCCAGCATGTCCGGATCCGAAGCCAGCAGTACCAGCGCACAGGCAACGATCAGCTTGTCCGCCACCGGATCCAGAAAGGCCCCCAGATCCGACACCGCCCCCAGTCTTCGGGCCAGGAATCCGTCCAGCCAGTCGGTCATGGCTGCCAGCAGGAAGATGCCAGCAAGTACCGTCTCCCGATGGGGAATCTCGAGAAAATACACAATCACCAGAACCGGTACCAGTGCTATCCGAAACAGCGTCAGTAAATTAGGCAGATTCAGCATGGAGGCAGCAACGATCTTTCCAGATGATTCGAGGTGTAATTTTTCGGCACCCTGTAACCTCTAATTGGCGAGGCAATCCGCCATATCGGGTAGGCAGGGACGCATGGGAGAGTATATCAACCATGTTCATGCTCTCCAAATTGACCAGTAACCACAATCGGAAACCCGCCCCGCCGATCTGCTAAACATCGTGCATTCGATCGTGAATCCGCCGCGCCAGCACCGGGCTGATCCCGGGCACTCTGCTCAACTCCTCGATTCCAGCACGCTTGACTTCCCGTATGCCCCCAAAATACCTGAGCAGGTCCCGCCTTCTTTTTTCGCCGATACCCTCGATATCCTCAAGCAGCGATGATGTCCGAGCCTTGGAACGGCGCTGCCGGTGTCCGGTAATTGCAAATCGATGCGCTTCATCGCGAATCCGCTGGATCAAATGCGATTCGGGAGAGGTCGCCGCCGGCACTCGAGGCGCACCCTGACCAACCAGATGCAGCTTTTCATGGCCAGAACGCCGCTCCGGCCCCTTTGATACCGCAAGCAACTGGACGAGATGATTGATCTGGAGTTGCTCGAACACTTCCGCCGCCACCCCTAGCTGACCCTTGCCACCATCGATCAACACCAGGTCCGGAAATTGACCGTCATTCTCCAGCACCCTCTGATATCGCCTCTCAATCGCCTGCGCCATGGCCTGATAATCATCGCCCTCGGTAATTCCGGCAATGTTGAAACGACGATACGCCGATTTCACAGGTCCTGCCCGGTCAAAGACCACGCAGGATGCGACCGTCCGCTCGCCTTGTGTATGACTGATGTCGAAACACTCGATCCGCTGTGGCGGCTCCGCCAGTTGAAGATAACTGGCCAGCGCATCGAATTGACCGCCGATCTGTTCCCGTTCACTCAGATGCTGTCGCAAGCGGTCCTGGGCATTGATTTTCGCGGCCTCCACCCACTTGGCCCGATGCGTTCTGAACCGTTGCTTGATTACAACCCGATAGCCACTCTCCAGCGAAAAAACCTGCTCTGTCGAAGCCCGGTTATCCATTTTCTCGGCAATTAGGATTTCTCGCGGAATGGTCGTGCCCAAATAGAACTGCGGCAGAAAATCTTCCATCAATCGTGAGGGGGTTCGATCCAGCGGATTCGACTGAATATCCAATCGGGAGCCAAGATTGCGGCCCCGCCTGATGGAGACTACATTGAAACAGGCCATGCCTGATTCAACAGCAACCGCAACCACATCCGCATCTTCCTGCCCGGCGGATATATACTGCCGCTCGCGAATTCTCTGTAAAGAGGCAATCCGGTCTCGATAGATTGCCGCCGCCTCATACTCCATGCTGCGCGATGCCGTCTCCATGCGCTCGGATAACTCTTCAATCAACACGGCATCCCGACCCTCCAGAACCGCGATCGACTGACGCAAGTCCTCGGCATATTCATCTGCCTCAATACATCCTACACACGGCGCACTGCAACGCTTGATCTGGTATTGCAGACAAGGCCGGGAGCGATTTCGGAAAAAGGCATCGCTGCATTGCCGCAACTGAAACGTCTTGTGCAGATGGCCGAGCATCTCCCTTACCGATGCAGCACTCGGATAAGGGCCATAGTACTTGCCGGGATTGGACCTTGACCCCCGGTAGAACGTCAATCGGGGAAACTCGTGATTCTGCTCCAATCGGATATAGGGGTAGCTTTTGTCATCGCGAAGCGAAATGTTGTAGCGGGGACGTCTGGACTTGATCAGATTGTTCTCGAGCAGCAATGCCTCGCTTTCCGTTCGTGTGGTCTGGACTTCAGCATGATGGATTTTTTCGACCATCAGGCGGGTTTTCAGAGACGGGCTGCTCTTGCGAAAATAGCTTTGCATCCTCTTTTTGAGGTTTTTCGCCTTGCCAACGTATAATGCATGCCCGTCCTGACCGGTAAATATGTAAACCCCGGGCTGTCCGGTGACATGTTTCAGAAAGGATTGCGCATCAAAAGGCGAATGAGCACTAACCATGTCGCAAGCTCCGGCCTCTGTTGACGGGCAAATTCTCTGAACAGGCTCGCTCATGAACCGCTCGAATCAGATTGAACCGACGGTGTACAGCAATTAAAATACGCATTGCTCCTCTTATAGTCTTCATACCTTTCTTCTATCCATGAAAATATCGGCATTCGATGCCCGTGTGGGCAGTTTACTAGAGTACCAAAATAAACTGTTTCGAGTTCTTAAAAAAAACCATGTCAAACCGGGCAAGGGAGGCGCTTTTGTGCAGCTGGAGATGAAATGCATCAGCGACGGCACCAAACTGAATGAACGATTCCGCTCCGAGGACAAGATGGAGAAAGCCTTTATCGAACCTCGCAACATGCAGTATCTGTACATGGACGGCTCCAGCTACGTATTCATGGATATGGAGTCCTTTGAGCAAATCACCATGACCGAAAGCGATCTCGAGGAACAAATCCCCTTTCTAATGCCAAATACCCCTGTGCAAATCAATTTCCACAGCGGTATTCCGGTGGCCATCGAACTGCCGGCCTCGGTGATTCTCGAAGTGGTCGAGACTGAAAGCGTGGTCAAGGGCCAGACCGCGTCGGGAAGCGGAAAACCCGCGACCCTTGAAACCGGCCTTCGGGTCACCGTTCCAACGTTCATCAATATCGGAGAGAAAATCAAGGTCAACACTGACAATGGGGAATATATCGAACGTGCCTAACCCATGATGGGAGTAACCCTCTTTTGCACGGACATTTTCTTTTCAAGCCAAGCCATGACTCCGGAAGAATTTCGAAAACTGGGACACTTGCTGATCGACTGGATTGCGGACTATCGGGGCAATATCGAGCAGTATCCGGTTCGCTCGCAGGTCAAGCCCGGCGATGTGCGCAATTCCTTTCCCTCCACGCCGCCGGAGCGACAGGCATCCAATGCGGAAATGATCCAGATGCTTGAGGAGAAGGTCATGCCCGGCATGACCCATGTCCAACACCCAATGTACTACGGCTGGTTCCCATCCAACGCAGCATTGTCGTCAGTACTGGGCGATATCACTAGTTCCGGTCTCGCTGGCTTGGGCATTTCCTGGGAAAGTTGCCCCAGCCTGACCGAAGTCGAAGAACTGGTCTGTGACTGGATGCGCCAACTGGCCGGTCTGTCCGGCAAATGGTCTGGATGCATTCACGATACGGCATCCACGGCCTGTCTGGCCTCGCTGATCGTGGCTCGTGAGCATGCCACCAATCTATCCCAGAATCGTGACGGCCTGCAAGGCCAACAAAAGCCCTTGATTGTCTATACCACAGAGCACTCGCACTCCAGTGTTCAGAAAGCCGCACTCTTGGCTGGTTTCGGATTCCATAACATACGCTATATCGGGACGGATTCTGAAACCTTCGCAATGCTCCCTCAAGCGCTGGCCGAGACTATCCAAGAAGACCTGGACAGAGGATGTTTACCGGCTGCAATTGTTGCTACTTCAGGTTCAACTGGCGTGCTGTCTTTTGATCCACTGGAAGAGATCGCAGAAATCGCAAAACAGCACGGCATATGGCTGCATGTCGATGCAGCAATGGCTGGGAGTGCCCTGATTCTTCCGGAATGCCGGCATCTCATGCAGGGTATTGAACTGGCGGATGCGATCTCATGGAATCCGCACAAATGGTTTGGGGCGCAAACTGACTGCGCGTTGATGTATGTAAAAGATACAGGCATGCTCAAATCCGTGATGTCCACCAACCCCAGTTATCTGCGATCTGCTGCGGGTTCGGAAACGACCCAGCTGCGCGACTGGACAATCCCGCTGGGCCGCCGCTTTCGGGCCCTCAAGATTCTTTTCATGCTTGAAATTGACGGAATTGAACAGGTCCGCACTCTAATGCGGAGGGATATGCAAAATGCCCGCTGGCTGGCAGAACAGGTCAAAGATAATGCAGACTGGAAAGTGGTGGTTCCAGTAACCTTGCAAATGGTCTGTATCCGGCATGAGCCTGAAGGGCTATCGGGCGACGCACTTGATAATCACACCCTGAACTGGGTTCATGCTGTTAATCGCTCCGGAAAGGCCCTGATTACTCCATCCATATTGAACGGACGATGGATGGTGCGCGTTTCGATCGGTGCCATAATGACTGCCCGAGAACATGTAGAAAAGCTGTGGAACATTATCCATAAAGCGGCAGAAGAGAGTCTGGGTGAATCACCTCCATGCTAGTTGTCAACAATATAATCAATCGCCCAGAAACGCCTCTGATGCGCACATGAGTTCCCGGTACTGCAATAGCATGACAAGTAAAAACCCGATCATGGATTTGTGATTAACCCTCAAGTATTGAATACGGAATAAAAATGACGAAACCGATTGTCATCGTAGGGGCAGGCCAGGCTGCAGCCTCCTTCGCCTCGCGCTACATCACGCATGCTGACCGATTGCCGGTATTGCTGATTGGAGAGGAGCGCACACCGCCCTATCAACGTCCGCCACTTTCCAAGAAATACCTGAGCGGTGAATTTCAACGCGAACGACTGTGGATTCGTCAATCTCACTGGTACGGCGATAATGGAATCGACACCCGATTCGGAACCCGAATAACAGCACTTGTACCAGAAAAAAAACAGGTCATTACTGATTCCGGCGAGTCAATCGAATACGAAAAACTGATTTTGTGTACGGGGAGCCATGCCCGGCGTTTGCCGGATGCGGCGGGCGGGTCGCTGGAGGGCGTGCTCACGCTTCGCGGCATCAATGACGCCGACAGACTCAATGCCTATCTGGATGGCAAGCATCGGCTCTTGATTGTGGGAGGTGGCTATATAGGACTCGAAATTGCTGCAACTGCGAGGACACTGGGGCATGCCGTAACGGTCATTGAAATGGCCGATCGGATATTGCAGAGAGTTGCCTCGACGGAAACCTCGGATTATTTTCGTGCCCTTCACAAGGATCATGGAGCAAATATTCTCGAAGCGACCGGTCTCGCCCGAATACACGGCGAAAATGGGACTGTTCGAGGGGTTGAGCTGGACCGGGGCGGGTACATTGAGGCTGATGCCGTATTGGTCGGAATCGGTGCAGCGCCCAATATTGAGCTTGCAGAAACCGCCGGCATCGAATGCGAAAATGGAATCGCGGTTGATGAGACCTGCCAAACCTCAATTCCCGGCATCTATGCTGCCGGGGACTGCACGAGCTTTGTCAGGCATGGTCAGCGGATTCGCCTCGAATCGGTTCAGAATGCGGCAGATCAGGGCGATTTGATCGCTCAGATTCTGTCAGGGAAGGATGATCAATATACATCAACTCCCTGGTTCTGGTCTGAACAGTACGATTGCATGCTACAGATCGCAGGACTCAGTCAAGGCTACACGCAAACCGTCATCCGGGACAATAGTACTGCGGGGGGGCAATCGGTGTGGTATTACCAGAACGATGAATTGATCGCGGTTGATGCCATGAACGACACCAAATCCTATGCATTCGGGAGGCGGATGCTTGAAATGGGCTTCAATCCGCCCATGGATCAAATCGGCGACGAAACCACCGACCTGAAGCTTTTACTTCAAGGAAATCAGAAAAACCCTGGGTAATGGACTCGGACGAGCCGAGCCTGCTCTGGTCCTGAATCGATGTGGGTATTCTTGATTGCTGGGTTGAATCGGGTCGAGACTCCTGTCGAAAAGAAGGGAAGAGCGGAACCAGTAAGCGGTGTTTACTCTGTTCGGAGGTTCTCCATGGCCGAACTATCATCTCGAAACAGAGAGGCAAGGACGGGTTCACGACCATCGACCGGGAGGCGGCAGAGGCGCTGAGCCAATGATGAAGGAGGACATCTCCCAGTTGCCGTTGGTTGATGGCAAGGATTTCGTCGGGAGTCTGGGCTACTCCCGACTTTTGGAGAACCTGATCGACGAGCCGCTGATCCAGGACAAAGCGGTTCACGAGATCACTACCCTTGTTCCAGTTTGTGCCGGTCGATATCATTCTGTCCATGCTGCCCTCTATGATCATGCCAGATTGCCAGATCATCATGGAGCACAATGAGTAGGGAATTTCCGTGCATCATCACTTGACATGATCTGCTCGAATCAATTGCGGCTGTCTGATTAGACGGTGCAGATTCGTCATCCGGCGTGAGTTTCCGATATCCGTTCGGCCACCTGATTGCTTAAATCGGGAACTGACTGCCCAATATTCTGACTAGGATGCTCATGCTCGCTACCTTGTACGCCGGGCTGTCGAATATCGTGAAGTTGCCGATCAATCAGATCACTGGAAAGAAATACGGACCGATCCGACTTCCAGATTTCTAGCGCTTTTATCAAAAGTGCACGGCTGCATGCTTTGGCAGCCCAAAGCTGTTCAACGACCCACAGCACTCCATGGGTTCGGATGCCTTCGGAGGACGCAATTGCACGCAATTGTGAGTCACCCGTCAGGAGAATACTGTCATCGTAGAACTGCGCGGTAACCACACAAAAGCAGTCATTGGCTGAAAGGCGTCCAAACCGACATCTGAGAGTGAGGGAAGCCGCAATTTCTTCAGGAGTCAGATTGTGGGTTTTCATGCCACCACGATCAAGAATTCTCCAATCACCGGGCGTGAAACTCGTCAATTCGGATTCACGAATGGGCAATGGGACAATCAGGCGAAACGGGAGATGGCATAATTTCGGCAACAGTCGCCCTTTGCGAAGGTCGATCAGGCATGAGGCGTCATTGACCGCAATGGTGAACATCAGCCGTCTGGTCCTCGGATTTCACGTTCGATGGAGGAGAGAGGGAGATGCAGAAGCTGTGCAGCACGAACCGGAGATATAAGCTGTTCTGCCAATGCACGCCAGACCAAGTTCTCAAAGTGTGCCGGCCTCTCGAAGAAGCCGAATCCCTCATCTTCCCGGATTGGTTCCGGCTCTTCCCTGCGCCAAGGTCGCGCATAGCTGCGGAAAGCGTGTTCAATCGTCGACTTCGGCAGGATGCCGACTTGCCCAAGCCTCATCAACATGGCCGATGCTGAAACACCATAGAGTCGCTTCAACTGCATCAGTTCGTGATAGGTAATGCCGTGACGGCGCTCTCCCGCTTGGGTTGCGAGATGCTCGAAGGGAACTAGAAATGCGCCTGCAAACCGGTCAACAGCTTTCTCGAGTCGAATTTCCGGATTGCCGGTTGCACGAATAACCTGATGTGCGAGTTCATGTGCAAGGTTGAAGCGCTTGCGCTCGATGCCGGTCTGGCTGGATACGACAACTACCGTGGCAACAGGCCTTTCGCCGCTGCATAATGCATCGCAGGTCAGTCCGTCGAATCGCTGAGGCAGATTGGCCTCGATTACCCTGATGCCCTTTTCTTCGAGAAGGCCAGTCATGCTGGGGATCGGATTGATGCCAAGTCTCCAGTGCCGGCGGAGTCCGTTAGCAATGTCGTCGATTTCTGCAAAGCTCTCGACCTGTCCAGTCACCAGGCTGCCAAATGGATTATCCTGGGGAGCGAGATCAATGATATCCTCGATAGCCAGATAATCCTCGAGCCTTTCGATTACGATGGCCTCAGCCTTAGCAAGATTTTGGGCCGAAATTCCCGAGCGTTTCCGGAACTCGATGCCCTGCAGGGTATTCACCTGCCCGCCCATCAGGAAGTCTAGGGATACTCCAAGAGTTTTCCCAAGTCCGACTAGAACCGACGATGACGGCATCATTTTACCCGACTCATATTTGCTGATCGCTTGCACAGTAACCCGCGGCGAGAGCTGATCGGCCAGCGCCCGCATCGACAACCCCGCTCTCTTGCGCGCTAGTCGCAGTCTTTTGTCGAACATGATGTTCTCAAATATAATTGTGGTTGACATTATACAAATATTATTTGAAAATTAAACCTCAAGTTAAATTAGTATAGGTTAAATCAGAAAATCAGAATGAAAGGAAAGAATCAACATGTTGTTCCTCGTGCAGGTTGCTGGGCGGTGAAGGCTGCCGGCAATAGGAGAGCGACATCAACCCATCCGACCCAACGACAGGCGATCAAAGTGGCCCAGCGTATTGCACGGTCTCAGGGCATGGAAATGCTGGTACATGGCCGGAATGGGCGGATTCGAGAACGTAGCACCTACGGCCGCGATCCATATCCTCCCAAGGGGTAGGTCATGGAAAGCGTGGCGATGACTGGAATGGCTGCACAGCTCAATGGCTGCACAGCTCAATGGCCGCCAACTCAAGAGAAGTATTGAGGTTTATGTTTGCGGCAACTGCATTTTACATTATCTTAGTTGCGTCATTGCCTGATTGTCCGGAATCCAGAATTAGATTGAGGGTTTAACCGGATGGTCCCGACTGACGGCTTGCAGAATAAAGAATACCGAAAAGTCCATTTATGTATCTATTCTCAGCCTTCTGGCAGGTATATGTACCGATGGATATGCGAAGAATTTCGAATATGGAAATATTTACCGACCAGTGCCATAGTTTTCCAGCCGGGCATTGCCGGATTCCTGCATCTGTCCACATGGGGGTCCGAAAACGATTCCTGTGCAGGGTTCAAATCAGTCAAGCACTTCTTCTTGAGATAATGCCAAAGCCAGATAAAAAGCGGGTTTTTTGGATACTGCCCCAGCCAAATCCCTCACTGCTTGCTTGAAACAGTACCGATAGAGCCAGCTCAGCCACAAAACCCCTGATTCCAGACAACCTTGTTTTTGCTTGTCAAATTGCATGATTCACATGCCCGGCATGAGAAAGGGCCAAACCTGTAGACCAATACTCCCTCAGTGGTTATCACCTGAAACAGGAACTCCTGGCTATTAGCGCGTTTCAAATATCTGCTGTGGGAGCTTTTCCACAGGTATCTTCGATAGCCTGGGCGGCATCAAGCAGGATATCTTCCCGGAAACGTGCCGCAACCAGTTGCACACCCAGTGGTATGTGATCCGCTTTGGTGCATACCGACATCGCCGGAACTCCCACAAACGGCAAGGCAACCTGAGTCAGTTGTGCTGCAAAAACCGACCGAAAATCTTCGGCAGATCTGACATCCAGCATATCTGGGAATGGTGGCTCGGCTGATATCGGGCACAGCAAAAGGGTATTCTGCAGCAGGAATTGCTGCCACTGCCTTGCCAGATACATGCGTCTCTGCAAGGTCTCCATCAAGGACTCCAGGCTAGTTGGACGATCCAGCATCTCCTTGCCCTGCTCAAACACAAAAATCGCCTCTTCATTACCCTCGTCGTATATTGCCTGTCCTCCATCCAGGGTGAATTCCGAAAACCATAGCCTGAGCTGATGTACTGCCAATTCCCGCATTGAGGGAATCGAAGCCTCGATGATCTTCCAGCCGGCCTGTTCGAGACACTCTGCCGCCCTCTGAATTTCTGCGGCAGCCAGTGCGCTAGTGGCCATGCCATCGGGGTTTGTGCAGACCACCACCGTTTTCGGGTATTCACCGAGATCATGGGGAACTGGCACCCAGGACGGATCCAGACCACTTTCGACAGACATTGCAAGATAGCCCAATCGTATATCCTCAACCGATCGCGCGAGCGGTCCTGAAACCGCGGCCAGCTGACCGCTTATATAACGTTCGGGAAGTGACAGATTGGCAGCTGGTATACGACCGGGTGTTGGTCGCAAGCCATGCACTCCACAGGCATAGGCCGGATAACGTATGGATCCTGCGATGTCAGTGCCATGTCCGATCGTCCCAATGCCTGCCGCAGTGGCAGCTCCAGCACCGCCTGATGAACCGCCGGGGGTGAGTGCATTATTGCGTGGATTCAGGGTATGTCCGTGTAGCGAGTTGCTGGTAAACCAGCGCATCGAAAACGACGGAGTATTGGTCCGGCCAACGATCACGGCACCAGCTTGTTTTAGATTCGTGACAACTGGAGAGTCGACTTCGGCCCGATGATCTTTTTGCAGTCTAAGGCCATTGGTCGTGGCAAAACCCGCTTGATCAACTGTGACCTTCACTGTCACAGGCACACCGTGAAGGATTCCGGGCTTTTCCCCTCTAGCGAGAGCCTGATCCCGTTTTCGGGCTTCATCCATCGCCTGTTCCGGTATCTCATCAACCACCGCATTAATCATCGGATTAACGCCTGCCAGTCGTTCAAGAGTCTGTTCCGTAGCCTCTATGGCACTAATCTCGCCGGCTGTTACTTTTTGGGCAACTTCAGCAGCGTCCAACTTCCAGATTTCACTCATTACGCATGTTTCCGTTTTTCGGGTTGGTTGTCGCCATTCATATCGGCGAGCCTCCTTCCCGGGTTCTTTTCTCGATGAATGCATTGATAGCTTCTGTCCGATCCCGGGGGAAGTCCGGCGGCTCAAATTCCTTCAGAATCCTTTTCCAGATTCCATTTGCCCTTTGCGTGGCCGACAATCCACCGCTTTCCAGCCATTGTCCATAATTACTCCAGTCTGACACCAACGGCTCATAAAATTCATTCTTGTAACGGGACATCGTCTGTTCACACTCGAAAAAATGCCCTCCGGGCTTAACACTGGCAATCGCCTCAAACGAGAGCTCTTCCTGATCGGCGCCAAGCGGATCAAAAATCTCGGCAAATGTCTGCAACACTTCTATATCGAGAATAAATTTCTCAAGCGAGCCTGTCAAACCGCCTTCCAGCCAGCCAGCTGCATGTACAAGCATATTCACGCCACCCAAAATACTGCCCCAGGCAGACATCATGTATTCATAGACCGATTGCTCATCCGGTAAGTTTGATGCAGTTGCTGCCGAGCCTCGCCAGGGGATTCCGATATGCCGAGCCAACTGACCTGCCCCAAATGCCGCCCGCACCGCTTCCGGTGTCCCAAATGCAGGAGAACCGGATTTCATGTCAACATTGGAGGTAAACGAGCCATACATCACCGGTGAGCCGGGGCTCACAATCTGCGAGAGCGTGATTCCGGCCAGCGCTTCGGCATGTTGCAGAACCAGTGCACCAGTCATGCTGATCGGCGCCATCGCACCGGCCAGCGTGAAGGGAGTAATGACCGACAATTGGCCTGCACGGGCAAAATCGATAATGCCCTGACACATTGGGATATCGAGCTGGCGAGGGGAATTGGTATTGATGACCGTATAACACCAGACTTTTTGCTTAAATTCTGACTTGGTCAAGCCCCGCATGATACGAACCATTTCAAAGGCATCCTTGACCTGACCGCTTCCTCTCGAGTAAATGTACAGTGGCTTGGTACTTAAGGTCAGTTGCGACTCGGTTACATGCAGATGGCGCAGCGGCACCGGTATGTCCTGCGACTCAACATTTGGCGAGAGGATATGGATGACGTCAAAATATTCGCAAAGACGAATAATGTTCCGGGTATCCGCAAGCGTTGCGACTCTTTTGCCTTGATCAATATCAGACACATGGGGAGCACCCCCGACACATACAAATGCAACATTGTTTCCACCCAGAGAGACCCGGTCTTCTTTTCTGGCACCCTGCAGGTCGATCAGGCTTGGAGCACTCAAGAGACTTGAGTCAACCAGCATCGACTGAATACTGACCATTTGCGTTTTCTCATCAACGCTAGCCCCGGCCCTTTTGAACAGATCACGGGCCTCCTGATTCAGGACTCGGATTCCCAGTTCATCAAGTACCCTCAAGGCGGTTTGGTGAATATCCTCAACGTGGTCCTGACTGAAGGCCGGCTGCAGGCCAAGAGTGTTTTTCAGTTTTTGGTAATCCCTGCTGGGTACAGGGGCTATGTTTTGGCGTTGAGACCGGTTTCGTCTTCGTAGAGTTCTGCTCATTTGCCATGCCTTCGAAGTATCAAGCAAACCTCAGGATAACAGTCGGGTTAGTGTACCTTAATGTTGGGGGTGTTTCACGGTCAGGTGAAATTTCCATATGTAGACTTCAGTCTATTTCAGACTGTCCCGACTCTCGAATAAGACAGAGGGACTGAGCTGCTGGATTAGCGAAACCATCCGGTATTGGCTGCCTAATCCCTAATTTCCACCTCGCCAGTAGTCGACTCTACTGCTTGAAAATATAAATATTCATGAAAGAATCAAATATATGCTGCGCTTTTGAATTAAGAAGAGAGGCAAGAAAAAAGTAAATATTCGGTCAATCCTTTGATCCTCCTGCAGGCAATATCACCGCCGAGGATACCGCAACTGCCACACCAGTGTCTTGAAGGGTGTCTCGCTGCCGGATGCTTTGACTCACTGGCATGACAATTCTGGCACTTACGGAACCGGTTTGAAGGGATGGAAACGTCTGGCTAATGCCTAGATTGGGGACTAGGTCCGGCATATGCCGGTTCACCGCATATGGTTTGATTCAGTTGTGGTGTCAAGCCAATTCAGAAATGTGGTTAGGGTCAGAGATTGACGGATGGTGGGTTCAGGCCCCTGCATGGAAGTGGCTTCCAGCAGTACTAATGCCTGATGACTACCTATGCAACGAACCAGCAACCAATCGATGGGCAATGCCATCTCCGTCCATGAAATTGCTGATGGCATCCGAAACCATATATCAGTGTTATACGTCTTAAGCATGGTATCCGCGGTTAAGCCCCGAATGGCTTTTCTTTCCGATACGAACAAGACACTTTCCTGTAGCACCACTGCTTTTGGGTTACGGTATCACCCCAATTCCACTCTGAAGTGCAACACTCTGGGGGTCGGCAGCGTGTTGCATACGGCCAGCAGGCGGACGACAATCTCCATGTCAACATCAACGGAGAACTGTCATGCGCAAAAGCTGCCGCCACCGGCAGGCCCTGGACCGGGCGTGTGCCTGCCGCAGCCGTGCTTCGGGCGTTCCCCGCAAGATGACGCCGGAGAAGTGGCAGCAGGCCGAGGCCTGTCTCCGGGAGGGCTGGAGTCCGGAGCAGGTCTCGGGGCGCTTTCTCCTAGAGGGAGAGGAGATGGCGAGTCACGAGTGGATCTGCCGGCATGTGCGCCGGGACCGCAAGGCGGGCGGAGACCTGTACCCGTGCCTCCGGCGGCGGGGCAGGAAGCCGAACTGGTGGGGCGGCCGGCATTCCGGCCGGGACCTCATTCCGGGGCGGGTGGACATTGCCGAGCGGCCGGCGGAGGTGGAGCAGAAGAGCCGCATCGGCGACTGGGAGCTGGACACGATCATCGGCGCGAGGCACCGGGGAGCGCTGCTCTCCCCGGTGGGCCGGATGTCGAAGTTCACCATCCTGGAGCTCCTGGCCAGCAGGGCCTCGGCGCCCGTGACTGAAGCCCTGCTGCGGCGCATGGGGGGTGCACCGGGGCCGGGTGCGCACCCTGACTGCGGACAGCGGCAAGGAGTTCGCCGGTCACCGGGAGATCTCCGCCGGGCTGGAGGCGGGGCTCTGCCTTGCGACTCCTTGCCACTCCCGGGAGCGGGGCCTGAACGAGCACGCCAATGGCCTGGTGCGCCAGTACTTCCCGAAGGGCACCGGCCTGACCCGGGTCACGGCGGAAGAAGTGCGTCAGGTCGAGGATTGCCTGAACCGCCGCCCCGCAAGGTGCCGGGCTGCCGCACGCCATTCGAGGTCTTTCACGCAGTCCTGCCCTCGCCCTGATTCCCTGGCCGGGTCAGGTCCCGGGCTGCGCCCGTAGCCGGCGGGCGATGGAGGCATGCGCCTGCAGGGCCTGCATCGCCTACAATGCCGGAAAGTCGAGACTGTCGCCGCTTCGGACTTGAACTGGGTGCACAATATTCATATTGTGCGCCGCATAAATTATGAATTTGTAGACGAAATGGCCCCATCTTGAGACCATTTACGAGTAAGATTTTCCTGCCGTCGGCGAAAAACAGGGGTTTTCTGTCAGGTACTAATTAGAATTGCCGGAGTGTTAGATGACAGGTACGCTTCTACATAAAATTGATGTAGAATACATTACTTATATGGTGGTACGGATATTGAAGATAAAATAGTAAACAGAGAATCTATACGACAATTATTGGTATCTCAAGTATGGCTAAAGGTGCGAACGATCTTATAGAAAGACAACTCAACGATTTGATCAATACCGTCGAATCTGTCACTTCTGGAGACTGTTTGTCATATTCTGGACCAATCGCATTTGGAGCTGATGATGCAATTCGAGATGCTGTGGAAAGACTAAGGAATAGATCAAAAAGACGCGGCAGCAAGCTTGTCATTATTTTGGAAACACAAGGTGGTTTCGCGGAAGTCGCACGTCGTATCTCTGACACCATAAGACATCACTATTCTTTAGTGGACTTCTTGATTCCAAGTCATGCAATGTCCGCTGGAACTATTTTAGCCATGTCCGGTAACGCTATCTATATGAACTATTACTCTGTGCTCGGGCCAATTGACCCATTGGTAGAGAGCCAGGATGGAAACAAACTAATTCCAGCAATGGGTTACTTGATTAAATATGAAGAGCTTTTGAAAAAGGCTAATACTGGCAAAGCAGGTGCAGCCGAGATTCAAATTCTATTAGGTTTTGATCAGGGAGAATTATACTCCTATGAGCAGGCCCGTGAACTCTCCGTTTCCTTACTGGAGGAATGGCTGGTCAAATATAAGTTTAAGACTTGGAAAATTACAGACAAACGGGCAATAAAGGTCACTAGTTCAATGAAAAAGAACCGAGCACGTGAAATTGCCATGAAACTAAACGATGCTAAACGATGGAATTCCCATGGCATCGGTATAAACATGGAACGCCTTAGAAGGGATTTAAACTTAAAAATTGACGATTTTGGGGATATTGAAGAACTTAACGATTCAATAAGTTCTTATCACAAACTTTTGAAAGACTACATGGAAAAGATGGGGCAAAACGCTATTGTCCACACTCGCGAATCTTATGAAGCGTTACTTTAAGAGGAATCAAATGAGGCATTTATCAATTGGGGAAATCCTCCAAAAAAATCCAGAAGCAAAAGAGATTTTTGAGGAAAACGCCAAAAAAATCGAAAATTTCCCCACAGTAAGCTGCAAGAAGACAAGCTATAGGTTAGCACTTCCTTATTCAGGCAATCGCCCGCACCATAAAACCCCAACTGAAAATAGCACTCCCGTTGCTGCAACATACCAGAGATATTAACTCCCCAATTCCACTCTGAAGTGCAATACCCCGGGAGGCGGGTTGTTGCAGACGGCCAGCGGGCGGATGACAGTCTCCATGTCTTCAACAGCAACGGAGAACCGTCATGTCAAGCGACTGCCTCCAGCTGGCCTGCGATGAACGATGCCAGATCAAGGTCCTGTTGTCCAGAGCCTTGTCCTGAAAATCGAAAAAGGCCATGAACATCAACAGCATGGTAGCCACAATAATTTCCATCTACCAGCCATATCCAATATATTGCCCATATACTCCTTGATCTGCTTCAGTAATGATTCCGGACCCGAATCCCATTTCCAGGCGCTCCACATAGTGAAACGCTGACAATCCGTGTGCAAATGGCACTCTCTGGTTTCAATGTTGCGTTATTACGAGATTCGATTATCATGTAATACCTCTGGCATCCAAAAACCTTCATGCTCGATTTCAAACGAAACAAACTGGCGGAGTTTGTTAAAAACGACAGCGGAGAATTTCCGCCCGTCTTTGTTGGCCGCGAAGATATCCTGGAGGATATCTTGGATCAGTCCCACCATTCTTTCAAGAGGGGCAGCGCTCCAGCTAAAAACGCAAAAGTCATTCATGGTGCACCAGGTGCGGGTAAGACATCTCTCTTAACTGAATTGTCTCAACGCGGAAGAACCGAAGAAAATCATTCTCGCACTGTTGTGGTGACAAGCGCGGAAATCAAGAATCGTCTTCCTGACGTGATGAAAGCCATTGTAATTGCGGCTTCCAAACCGAAAAACCAATGGCTTGCGTCGCTGAAAACGAGATCTGATTTAGGACAGAGAATAGGAAACGTCAGCTTCCTCTCTTTTCGTGCTGATTTTGCACAGATGACACAACCTCGAGGACCAGATGATCTTTATACCTTGGCGAGAATTGTCCCTACAGGCAAATGGGAACATCCTGTGACCCTCGCGATTGACGAAGCCCAACGCTTGAGAGGAGACATCACCACTCCGCATGCAGAATTCCTGCAGGCTATCCATGATGCCAACCGTGTGCCCTTGCCGTTGACACTTGTATTTGCCGGCCTAGGCGATACGCAGGAACGAGTTAATGATATGGGAATAACGAATTGTGTTCACGTTTTTGCGGTTGGTGCATTAAACCGAAAGGAGCAGGGCCAGGTGGTCGACGGATTCTGTGAACATTTCGGAGTGGAAGTCGGTACGCATCACGAAAGGCTTCACTCCTTCTTTGAACCGACCGATGGCTGGCCGCGCCATATCTACTGGGCGCAATGCGCATTGGCCGAAACATTGCTTGAGCCAGATGTTGATGGTCATTTGGATAAAGTCTCCGATTGGTCAACAATAGAGCAACGTCGTGATCGGCTCCGTATCAGGTATTACGAAGACCGAAGATCACTGGCCCTGAAAATATCTGACAAGCTGGTTGGAGCAGTGATGAAGACAGTGGCTGCTTATAACGACCGCGGCATCAAGATCAATTTTTCTCGTCTCGCAGATCAAATCCACTGTTATTCACATGAATTCAAGATCTATAGCAGTGGATGGTGTGTACCGGAAGATTTCGGTACGGGATCAGGTGCTATCAGACGTTATATTGAACATCTTGTTCATCAAGGTGCGTTAGCCGAGGATGTGTGGAGCAATACCTACCGGTGTCCCATACCCAGTTTTCAGTCTCATTTGATTAGTCGAGCGAATTTCACGACTGAAGAAAGTATGGCTTTGGAGCAAACTCTGAACACCGAAATCATCGACTCCTGATTCGCGCCTGCCAGAAAAGTCTTATTGTGATAGAACCAGTGATGCTAATCCTGGGAATATTTATCCAATTTGGCTTTGAGTTTGATGTATTCAGAAGTACCTCGAGGTAAAAACAGAAAATTAATCTCAAAATCAGAACTGATAGTGGTTAATCTTGCTTTTGAATGTTCTTCATTGGAATCACTGGGCAAGTGCGAGATTTCACAGCTATGCCCGATGAAAACTGGAAATTCGCTCCCGATCTTTTCTTGGTCCATGCGTAGCTTTCGGGTCTACCTTTCGAATTTTCCCATTGCCTGCCTCCTGACGTATTGCATCAGACTCGGGATACCCGGCTCATAACACAGCAATGGATCTTCTCCCTCGATTTCACTTGGTACAGAAACCTCCCAGATATACCCGATATGAGATAGCTTACGAATATTATCCAGGATCAACTCATTTGCGGGTGATGCTCCCTCATCTTGCAAGGCTTTTCCAACAAGATTTTCCATTTCTACACCAGAAATATATTTCTCGTCTGTTTCACTGAATGCCTGTCCTATGCGAATCGCCGGAGATCGCAGATTCATTTCCCGTAATTCAGCGTAGCGGTCCTTGTACATTGCATTGCATTTGGACGCTGCTTTTTTTTCAACCTCTCTGACAGTATCCATCTTCACTTCGGATGCCCCGGTCTCATGCAGCCTCTTGGCAATGCAGTCCCCCCATACCTGTATGAAGTAGGGGTATCGGTGAGCGCGTCTTGACACTTCGGTTGCAGCCTCGTGGTCAAAAGCAATCCCATGCTGTTTCAGCGGCAGTGTCAGGGCGTCGCGCGCTTCTTCGCTCGAAAGCCGCCCCAACGGGAATATTGCGCTTCGGCTCCAAAAGGTGGCATCGGCCTTTCGCAATTCTGACTCGAGATTCGGCGTACCTGCCAGCACAAGAAAAAACGGGCAGTCCTCTCCGCGGATATCTTGACTGGCATTGAATAAAACCCTGACAATATCCGGATCCAGTGTATGCGCCTCATCCATAATCATGATAACTGGCTTCTTCTTGCACTTCTTCCTTAACACATCTTTAAGCGCAAGTGTTTCTTTTGGCCGATTCAGGCTTGCTTGCGCCCGGGCTACCCCGATATTGGCTGAGGCCGATAAATTTTGAAACAGAGGCCTGATAAGCTTTTGGGTTCTTTTCAACAAGCCAGGATCATTGCCGTCAATCAGCTCGATCAGTTGGCCTGTACCTTCAAATTCCGAGGGCGTTAACCACAGAGTCTCCAGCCTGTCGTCAGTCTTCTTCTGCAAATAGCGTAACATTGCAGTCTTGCCATTCCCTCGAGGACCGTAGACGATCATGTCACTGACTATATTCTGTCTCTGAACAAGCTTTTCCAGACGGTCTTCAAAGAAAGCCTGCTCCTCCATACGACCCGCCAGATACGGAGGTTCTGATCCTGTTCCCGGACGAAATAAATCCTTCAGTTCTACTTTGGGTTCAGTCATTCCTTTCAGTAATTTTTATCAGATCTACCTTCTTCGTACAGAACCACTACTGGCTCACTCAACCATATCACTAATCCGTAGTGGAACACTCAGCATCAGGTGCAAAGCCTTGTGTGCTGGAAAATCCAAATCCATGCCTGAAATCATCCACTGGTGGGAGGATGCCAGATCCTACAAAATCAGGGCATACAGGGCTCTATGTGTGTTTCATGCTGTCTACTTCGGAATATATAGTTATATTACACCACTCAATTTTCAGACTTCAATTCCCCCTGAAACCATTGATTGAAATATTGATAAATATTGAAGAAAAGTCTAGTTTCGGGTAGAGCATGCTTTTTAGGCATACATATTATTGAACTTGCCCGCAAGAAACCTTGCGGTAAATTATAAATCCAAACCGGCCCGTTAACGGAATTGATTAGGGGCTTGGGCTTGTAAGGAATAATCGACAAGCAATTCACGTCATCATTCCCCGACTTGTTGCTGGTGATATCCGTGAAATTGCCTGCGATGCTGGAGTGGTGTTTCTGGACGACTTGATAGAGCAGATACTTCGAGACCGCGCCGCATGGATCTCTGGCACCGGAGGAGCAGTGTGCGGCCATGCGGACGTTTAACTCCTAGGATCGCCCGACCACCAGCAACGTTCTATGAGGAAAATCTGGTTTGCAGTCGTTTGCTGATATACGAATTGTGGACACCTATACATTCACGCGGGCCTTGCACAGTCCCATAGGGAGACGGTTCATTCTCTAATTGGTCGTATAGCCATGCTGGAACTGAAGCCTGAGGTATTGGAAAGGGCATTGTATGCTTTCCCCGGATCTGAACCACTGAGAACGCTGGATGCACTGCATTTGGCATCATGTGCATGTTTGATCGAGCATGGACAGTCAGACTCGCTAGATGCTATCAGAGGATGAGCAGTGCCGCCCAATCCATGGCAATGCCACTCTTCCAACTGGACAATCGTAACATTGCTTCAACTGTTTTGATTCCAGCGTACCTGTAAAATGACTGATTGCGAACGCATCACTACAGTCGGCCCCCAACTGATCATGAAACGGGCAAGGGCTGTCATTTATCGGATGGATAGGAGTGAAACGGAATGCCGACTGTTGCGACTCACGAATAAGGTCTGGATGTGTATAATCCCATCCAATACCATTCAGGCATGTACTTCAATGCCGACCTTCACTTGAGGATATTTCATTGCCTGTATCTCCCGAAAAAACGCCGGTCCGCATGATGCGTTTTGCCGACCTTGAGTTTGCTCCCAGATTCGAACACGGGGATACGTCACAAGTTGCCGAACTCTGCGGGACGGATGACGCCACTCAATTGGGGGTCGGCTGGGCGAGACTCTCAAAAGCCCGGATCTCCTGGACAATTCGCTATGATGAGGTAGTGGCTGTCTATCAAGGGCAACTCAAGTTGCACACGGAAGGCAAAACTCATCAGCTCAGTGAGCTGGACAGTATCCGGCTACCCGGCGGAACTCAGCTGGTGCATGAGGCAGAACATGCCTTGATTCAATATGCGATCCATCCCGCGAACTGGGCTTCGGGCTCGTGATGCGATGAAATCGGTCTCGCATCTTCCCGTCAATGACTCCACCAATGGCTGGAGTCGAATCCTCCCACACCGATCTCCGAAGCCGCCCCTGAAATCGGATATACGTGTCCATACTGTTGTAGTGGGTGCAGGATATTCCGGTCTGGCCGCGACCCGGCGCATGGCCGAGAACCGGCCGAACGAAAAAATCGTCCTGCTGGAAGCGCATGAAGTTGGAGAGAATGCATCGGGCAGAAATTCCGGATTTGCCATTGATCTACCGCATGTAATCTCAAGCAACATGAACGAGCTGGAAGGCGCCCACCGTCATATGAAGCTGTCGAGAACCGCTATCGCCTATCACGAGGAACAGATTGACAAACACAACATTCAGTGTGACTGGAAGCAGAGCGGCAAATACCAGACGGCCGTCACCGATTACGGGATCAGGAAATACCTCGAGCCATTCATGCGGGAACTTGAACAGCTGCAGGAGCCATACACCTATGTTGATGGACCGGAACTCTCGAACACCTTGGGTACCCGTCATTTCAGCGGAGCGGTGTATACCCCCGGCTGCCGCTTGCTGAACCCTGCAGCTCTGGTCAGGGGACTTGCCGATACATTGCCCGAAAATGCCGTCTTGTATGAACATACTCCGGTAATCGGGATAGACTGTTCGAATTCCATTCATCTGAAAACTCCGTCCGGCAGTGTGCATGCCGACCGGTTGATCATAGGCGTGAATGCGTTCGCCCGGTATTTTGGCTTCTACACAAGACACATACTGCCATTTGCCGCCAACGCTTCACTCTCGCGAAAGCTGACAGCTGATGAACAGGCCTCCCTCGGCTGCAAAGAGCCCTGGGGCGTCACCCCGGCCAATGCATTTGCATCAATTACCATGCGCTATACCGAAGACCACCGCATTCTGATTCGGCAAAATATTTATTTCAACCGCCGGATGCGTGAATCACAGGACTATCAGGATCGGATCGCCAGACTGCACAAGCGCCTGTTTGATGAACGATTTCCGATGTTGCCCGAGGTCAGTATGGAATACACCTGGACAGGTTATCTCGCACTCTCGCAAAACGGTGCACCGGGCTTCGGCCAGATTGCAGAAAATATCTATTCCTGCGTCTGCCAGAATGCGATCGGCGTGACCAAAGGCACAATTAGCGGCATGCTGGCCGCAGACATGGCATGCGGTGAGGATCATGAACTGATTGGCTACATGCAGAAACTCGGCAAACCGAACCCATTACCGCCAACTCCCTTTCTGGACATTGGTGTGCGTGCCAAACTACTATGGGAAATGTGGAACGCCCGCAAGGAAGTCTGACACATCAAAATTTTGTCGGTGACGAATACAGGTAGGCTGGCATCCATGATTGTCGAATTGCCTGATCCACAATTCATGACTGAAACGGTATTTGGTTCGAACGGTAACGGAATGCACATGGCTTTCCGTACAGATTTCGAGACACTGAATGGAATGGTCCGAACAGGTTGAACAATCCTGGCTCTACTGTAACAAACGTTTCATTGGCTGGCTCATTCGCTCATAAAAGCCAACACGCAAGGGACTCGTACTGTTCGGCAAGAGCTGGAAATAAAGGGCGACCGAAGCTGCCCCTTTGCATCTCATCTCATCTGATCAGGTGCCCGGCCCCTGATAGGGCGATTGCAGGCAGTATCTTGAATAATCCGTGCTTGAGCGCAGGGAGCGGTTGCCGTTGATCGTGACATAGTAGTCAGCGAGGCTGTGGGTCCAGTCCTGGCCGTCTGCCTGCTTGACCGATCCCGGATACAGTCTGGCTGCCACTGCGCGTGTTCTACAAACACAGGTATTGTTCATGTTGCCGCCTATCGGCACGTAGACAGTGCGGTTTCCCGGACTCTCGCAGTGATCGTCTTCGCGGATAGTGAAGCTCAAGCTGTTTCGCGCCGGGTTCACCCGGTAGCCCGTCCCGCCGACGATGACGATCTCAACCTCGCTGTCTCCGGTGTCAAGGTGGTCGTTTTTCCAGCAGATCGGGTCCATAGACTGCGGACTAAGCTTAGAGTCGCTGCCGGCCGGTATGGTCACGGTCGCGAGGGACCGGATCGTGCGTGTGTCCGTTTCGTCTATATAGACCGGCACTCCGTAATCCCGAAACCGGTCGTGGCCGGATCGCGTCAGGGCGAGGACACGCACCGTCAGGTCGGTTGGCGGAGCTATGCTTCCCTCGCTGATTCCGATGCCGATGCTGATATTTTGGCCAGCTTGTGTACAGAACATGTCCGTACCGTCCCCTGCCTCGGGACACCCGTCTGAGCAGCGGTTAAAAGCTCCACCCAGCATTTCGACCGTTGGAACCTGCGCCCCTGCCGGAACGGCGATCACTGCAAGCAGCAGCAGGGCAGCTAGTTTAGCGAGGGGGGGGGGGGTGAACTTCATTAATTGTTTCATGATCTGCTCCTTTCAGAATGCCCGGCGGGGGAAGGGAGAAAGCCGCTAGGCGATTGATAACTTAAGCTAGGCGGATTGTATCATGTTTTCCTAGTGGGTAAAGCACCATTGCCATCACACAACCCGCTAGAATGCTTTTTCTTGCCGTGATTTATACGACTGCAGGTAGCTATGGTGAGACCCGCACTCTTCTTCGACGCTGCTTCATGACAGGCGGAACCTATACCATGAATGTAAATCCTGTTGCTGGCCAGACGAGCAGTGACTTCTCCATCAGCCCCAAACCTTTCTGGATGTTGCGCTATACTATATCTTGAATGCACACAACCTTTAGATTTGAATCAGGTTTCAACATGGTGATATCTGAACCTACAGAACGAGTTTTTCGATTGCGACATCCAGCTGACGGTAGACTTTTGCATTGGCTCCGGTGTGTTGCCTGTCCAGCATCTGCGATAGGCCTCTGACCATGATTCGTTGGTGCACCCTGGCAACAAGACAGAAGGCACGCGACCCGAAGTGTGCCAGTTCAAATGACTGGTCGGTTTCAGTTTTTGCCTCGCTAGAGCTTCTTCAGCGTTCTTGTCAGTACTGAAATGAATGGCATGCTTGACGGACAAAGGAATGAGTTGCTAACGCTTTTTTCCCCCGGTGATGGCGGTGAAATTCCACCATATCTGGCCGGACGCGAAAAAGAGAAGCAATTTTTCCAACTGGCGATCTATACTCTGATGGAAAGGCATCAGGGACACCAGAACATGATTGTTTATGGTCCACGGGGTAATGGCAAGACCTCCCTGCTTGAAATGCTTTCGGAATACACTAGGAGTGAATACGGGAATAATATTGAAGTATTGTGGGCCACCCCCTCGGAAATAAGAACACCTGAGAAACTGGAACACTGGATCAAGTCCGAAGGAAGACCAGCAACACCGGTAGTACAGGATATACAGGGCAAGGCAGGAGCTTGGATCCTGGAGGGGTCTGCAAACCTGAAAATCCAGCGTCCCGATGGCATAAAGGCCGCAATCAGGGAACGCTGTACTGCCAATCCTGTAGTTCTGATCGTAGACGAAGCGCATAGATTAGAAAAACAGACAGCAGAAGACCTGCTAAATGCCAGCCAGACAGTGCGGCGTGAGAAGTTCCCGTTTTTTCTGGTATTGGCTGGTACGCCAGACCTGATTGGCACTCTTGATCAGGCAGAGTCATCTTTCTGGGACCGTGGTCAAGTATTTCCGTTGGGTCGATTATCGTTACAGGAATCTGTTGAGGCCTTGATCAAGCCACTTGACCCTTTCGGTATCCAGATTGCCAAGGGATTAGCCGAGGAAGTAGCTGCCAAGGCACACTGCTATCCGTTCTTCATCCAGTTCTGGGGCAAATGCCTGATGGAGCAACTGGTGGATAGCGGGCAAATGAGCATTGACCGAGATGTAGTCATGAATGCAGAACCACAGGTCATCGCACGCAGAAATCAGATGTACGCTAAACGGTTCTCTGAGCTCAATGACCGAAAATTACTGAACATTGCAGGAGAAGTGGCCCGGGCCTTTGTTTCCAACGATAATAAACCAATACCCGTTCTCAAGATTTTTGGCCTGGTTGGCGAAATGGAAAGCATAAAGACACTGGAGTCGCTTGGCTATATCTGGCAGGCGCCACCGGATAAGGGTGATACGCTCAGCTATGAGCCGGGAATTCCAAGCCTGATGGGATATATTGACAAACAAACATTGGGACTGTCTGTACCAGAATTGACATCATAAATCGATACTGTGCCGGATTTTCGGATAATCTAGGCATGCCGCAAACCCGCTGAAATTCGCATGTCTATATCCGACAGAGACTCAAATTTCGATCAGTGGCATTGAAGAAGACGAATTTCTACTATACTTGCCCAACCCGGATCTGCCTGTTGTTGCCACAGCTCAGACTCGGGCGGCACACAAACCTCATGGAAATCACTTATGGCGGAATTACCTTCTGAAGCAGATGTCGTCATCATTGGGCAGGGCGGGATCGTCGGGGCCTCGGTTGCACACCACCTGATCGAAAAAGGATGGAAAAATATCGTTGGCATCGACAAGACCTCGATCCCTACCGATATTGGCTCCACCTCGCATGCCTCGGACTTTTGCTACATGACCTCGCATGACCTGACCAGTTGCTGGACCACTCTGTACAGCGTCGACTTCTACGAAAAACTGGGGCACTATGCACGGGTCGGAGGACTTGAAGTCGCCCGGCACGATGACCCCGAACGCATGGAGGAACTGAAAAGAAAGGTCGGGTCGGGGAAATGTTTTGGCACGCGTGTCGAAATGGTTGACGCAAAAACTGCCAAGCAGAAATTTCCGCTGCTTGAAGAGGACATGATTCAAGGTGCCATGTGGGATCCGGATGCCGGACTCGTGGTTCCGCGCTCACAGGCAGTGGTCGGCGAACTCGTTGAACAGGCCGTGGCAACGGGCAAGCTCAAGGCCTTTGCCAATAATCCAGCCACCGGTCTCGAAATCAAAAACGCCGGGATTCAGGGCGTGCATACCCCCAAGGGGTTTATCCGCACCGATCATGTGGTGGTATGCGCCGGTCTGTGGGGCCGAGTTGTCGCCAAGATGGCAGGGGAAGACTTGCCAATCATGCCGGTCGACCATCCGTTGTGTTTTTTCGGGCCTTATCGAGAGTTTGAAGGTACCGGCAAGGACATCGGCTATCCGTTGCTACGCGATCAGGGCAATTCTGCCTATCTCAGAGATACCGGGGATCCAACTACCCCCGAGGGGGGGCAGATAGAATGGGGATACTATGAAGAGAAGGAACCCCGCCTTGTGCATCCGGAAGACCTGCTTGAGAAGGAAGAAGCCCGACTCTCTCCCTCACAGCGAGACCTGGAACCGGAACAGGTAATTGAACCACTGGAACGAGCTATGGAGCTAACCCCGATTCTTGGTGAACTCGGTTTTGACAGCAAACGCTCATTCAATGGGCTGCTGCAGGTCACCGCCGATGGCGGACCTGCAGTCGGTGAATCACCGCAAACCCGAGGGCTGTGGTATGCCGAAGCGGTGTGGGTCAAGGATGGGCCAGGAATCGGCAAGATTATTGCTGACCTCATGACCGATGGGATGACCGACATTGATACCCACAGTATTGACGTTGCCCGTTTCTATCCAGTCCAGAAAACCCTGCCGTACATTCACGGCCGCTGTTATGAATCAGCCTTCAAAATCTACAATCCGGCTGTGCACGACCGGGAGCCCTACACCAGGGGCCGGCAACTCCGCCGCAGTCCCTTCTGGGCAAGAGAGCAGGAACTCGGCGGGTATTTCATGGAGCTCGCGGGCTGGGAGCGTGCGCATGGCTATGCCGCAAACGAACACTTGCTCGACAAGTATGGGGACCGGGTGCCGGTGCGCGAGAACGAATGGGATAACCGACACTTCTGGCGAGTGTCAAACGCCGAGCATCTTGCGATGTCCGATCATGCTGGCATGATCAATCTTTCGCATTTTGCAGTTTACGACATTGTCGGCAAACATGCCGAACGGCTGATGGAGTATCTGTGTGTGGCCAAAGTAGGTGGAACAACTCCGGTAGGCAAGGGCATCTATACGCATTTTCTTGACAGGCGAGGAGGCATTCGTGCCGACCTGACCGTGCTTCGTCTCGGTGAGGACCGCTACCGGGTAATTGACGGAGCCGATGCTGGAAATCGCGATTTTATCTGGATGAAGCGCATGGCCGAAAATCTTGATCTGGCAGTCAGTATCGAGGGTCGCAGCGATCATCTGGCCTGTCTGGGACTTTGGGGGCCCGAAGCACGAAACATCCTGAAATCGGTTGCCGACTATCCTGATGAGCTGGAACACGAGAACTTCGCCTTTGCGACGAGCAAGCACATTACCCTGCAGGGCATACCGGTGCATGCGTTTCGAATTTCCTATGTAGGCGAGCAAGGCTGGGAACTGCATGTCCCGTTCAGCTATGGCCTGTCCTTGTGGGACCTCATTTACGATAGAGGTGCGGTCCCGGTCGGCATTGAGACATACGCCAACAGTCGTCGTCTCGAGAAAAGCTTCCGACTGCAGAACGCTGACTTGCTGACCGAATACAACCTGTTTGAGGCAGGACTTGCCCGTCCCCGTATCAAGGATGCTGAATTCGTTGGCAAAGGTGCCTATACGGAACAAAGCCAGCGCTCGCAGCAGAGCGCCTATCTCTCGACTTTGATCATCACCGACAATATTGATGCCAATGGCGTTGTTCGCTATCCGGTTGGAACCTGTCCGATTCTGAATCCGGATACGCGTGAGGTCCCGGTGGACAGCCTAGGACGTCGTTCCTATACGACCAGTATTGCTTATGGTCCGTCGGTCGGCAAAAATATTGCAATGGGTTATCTGCCTGCCGATTATGCCGAAGAAGGTCGCGAACTTCTGATTGAATACTTTGGCGAAGTTTATCCAGCCCAGGTTGCGGCAGTCGGCTGCAAGGGACTTTACGACCCGGATAATCTGCTCCCCAGAAACTGACCGAACGCCATCTGGAATCCAGCTCGAAAGTTGCTGTCCTGGTGCGCTCTCATGGTTTGCGGGAATTGGCTCGTGTTCGGTTGTAGACGCTCGGAAAAATGACCAGGTGCTGTAAATCCAGATTAATGCTGATCACCTCGCCCGGCTTGAAAGTGTAATGGCTCGGCACATGGCAGACCAGCCGAAATCCGTTCTTGATCACCAGAGTGTACAAGTGATCCGCACCGCGAAAAGCACGGGACTCGACATGGGCCTTTATTTCTCCCTGGGGATCATAATGCACATCATCCGGCCTGATGAGCAAATCGACAGGAGTATTTTCAGGATAGGAGGTTGACAAATGGCCGGTGATCACACCGAGCCCGGTCTCGAGTCGATGCTCATCAAGAACCTTTGCCTGAATAAAGACGCCGCGACCCACGAATTCAGCCACATATCGTTCCCGGGGCCAGTGATAGAGGTTGTATACGGTATCCCACTGCAGAAGTTTCCCCTGACTCATGACCCCCATCAAATCGGAAAAGGCAAACGCTTCCATTTGATCGTGAGTTACCAGAAGGGCGGTCACTCCGGTCTGGCTCAGGGTCTCACGCAGCTCCCGGGCCAGTTGTTCACGGCGTTCCATGTCCTGACCACTGAAGGGTTCATCCAGCAACAATACATCCGGTTCCGGTGCGATTGCCCGAATCAGCGCTACCCGCTGCTGCTGACCACCGGATAACTCGTGAGGATACATCTCGGCATAAGATTCCAGATTGACCATCTCCAGCAGTTGTGACACCCGTCTGCGGATCGCTTCCGTTTCATAGTACCGAATGCCAAATCCCACATTGCCTGCTACCGTGAGGTGTGGAAACAATGCCAGGTCCTGAAACACCATGCCAACATTTCGGCGTTCTGGAGGCAGATGCTCTTTCGGTCCTGAAACCTCCTGTTTTCGAATCAGAATACGCCCCTGATCGAGTTTCACGAAACCCGCAGCTGCACGAAGCAATGACGTCTTTCCGCACCCGGTCGGACCCAGCAAACTGCCGACTTCTCCTTTTTCGAGAGACAGGCTGACTTCATCAACGACCCGCTTGCCACCAAGATTGACCGTGACATCGATGATTTCAAGATGGCTGTTGGACATCGTGTTCATTTCGGTCTGGTGCCTGCCCGGGATCGACTGATCGCGCGATTCAACAATATCACCGGGATGATCCCTATCGCAACTATCGCAAGTGCAGCAGTTGAAGAATCCGCCAGCCGCTCATCCGAAGCCAGTTCATAGGCTCGCACCGCCAGAGTGTTGAAATCAAAGGGTCGAAGAATCAATGTCGCAGGCAATTCCTTCATTACATCCACAAACACAATAACAATAGCCGTCAACAGACTGCCCTTGACGATGGGCAGATGCACATGGCGAAGCACAGTGGTTCGATTACTGCCCATCGATCGTGCAACATCATCCATTGAAGGCCTGACCTTGTCCAGCCCGGCTTCGACAGACTGCAGTGAAATCGAGAGAAAACGCACCGTATAGGCAAACAGCAGGATAAACACGGTGCCCGAGAAAAACAACCCTACCGTCACGTCATAATGTGTCTTCGAGAAATCATTGATCGTGTTGTCCAGTGCGCCAAACGGGATCAGCACGCCGACCGCGATCACCGTTCCCGGAATGGCATACCCCATTGACGACAAGCGAGAGAAAAATCGCATTGCCCTAGAGGGATTGATCCGATTGCCGTAAGCCAGAACCAGTGCCGGTATCAGGGCAACCACGGCAGCACCAGCCGCCAGAGCAAAGCTGTGCCAGACAAGATCGAAAAACCGGCGGTCCAGCATCACGTCCCAGGTTTGCAGGGCCCAGATGATCAGTTGCACAGTCGGCACAATAAAGCCAAACAGTAATGGCAATACGCATGCAATCAGTGCAATAGCCGCGGCACCCCGGGCAAGGGGAATGTCCGGCAATTGCTGATAGCGGTTTGTGGTATGGTGAAAATGTGCACGCCGGCGCGACCAGCGCTCGAGCATGATCAGGCCAAATACAAAGAACAGCAGGATGGCGGACAGCTGTGCCGCCGCGACTGCGTCAAACATCCCAAACCAGGTTCGATAGATGCCGGTAGTAAAGGTACTGACTCCGAAATACTGCACAGTGCCAAAATCCGCCAGTGTCTCCATGAGTACCAGAGAGAGTCCTGCCACAATCGCCGGTCTAGCCAGCGGAACCGCCACTTTCGAAAAGCTTGTCCAGCGACTGCAGCCCAGCGTCCGGCTCACCTCCAGCACGCAAATGGACTGACCAATGAATGCGGCTCTGGCCAGCAGGTAGACATAGGGATACAGCACCAGCGAAAACATGATGATGGCACCGGTAATTGAGCGGACTTCCGGGAACCAGTATTGACCATAGGAAAGGCCAAATGATTCACGAATCCAGACCTGGAGCGGTCCACTGACGTCAAGCATCCCAGTATAGGTATAGGCAATGATGTAAGCGGGCATGGCCAAGGGCAACAACAACAGCCAGGACAACAGATCTCTTCCCGGAAAACGACACATGCTGGTCAGCCATGCAGTGGTAACTCCAATACTGCCTGCACCAAGAGTTACCCCGAGCATCAGCCATAACGAGTTGACCACATACTCGAGTAAAACCGTATCAACCAGATGACCCCAGTTCTCGCTCGGCGCAAATAAGTAAATACAGATGGCCCCAATAGGCACTAGGAGGATCAGGGTCATGACGGCTCCGATAACCGTCCAGCCACTTGGAAGTGGCAATGTTCTCAGACTCCGATAGGCGATCTGCATGAATTCTCCGCAGGCTGATTTGCACTCGGACTGTCCCGAAACTACTTTCGGGTAACTAAATATATTCTAAACAAGACCCCTTGGCCTTGGTATGAGATGTGAAATGGCAAATCAGAAGAACCGGCCGAATGTGATACGGTTTTCAGATTAGGCGGGCCACATTTTTGAAGTTATTCGTCATTTTCTGTAACTACTCACCCTATTTGAGGTGGGAGGTTATGGGAAATGTGCAGTTCTCAACAGGCATTCAGGGGTGATCTCCAAAGTGTCTGCTTTCACAACATGTTCAACTCATTCCTGCAATGCACACTGGATATAGCATCAAAGAGTCTCGACGCGAATATCCAGCAGGTTGCGCTTTTTTCTTCCAAATGCCATGCCGATCAGGTGAATCGGTTTCTCCCCGGCCCCGGTACTTCTCGGCATAGCCCTTCTCCCGAATCTGCGCAATGGCACCGTCAAGGCACTCCTACCTTCCTTTTCATGTCCTTCTTGCCCTTGACCGTCTTCAACTCGAGCACGAACACCTGTCCCTCGTGCAGGAGCACCATGTCCAAGCGGCCATGGCTGGTCATTTCCTCTGCCCTGAGATCAACCGGCGTGGTCCGGAAACTCATGTACAGCAGGCTCGCTTGCCAGGACTCGCAGCTGCCCAGGCTGCCCCTGTCATGCCATGCCACGCATGGGTAATGCCCCCCAGCATGGCCTGGACCTTCGCCATGAAGGCTGGAAAATTATTGTCTCCCAGGGCCTTGACCAGCCCGCTTCCTGCCGTTGCGATCTCCTGGCCCTGGCCGGTCAGGCGATTGGCCAGTCCCTTGTTGAAGCTGCTCTGCACCTCGAAGTTCGGATAGTCCAGACGATACAGGACATTGTTTTCCTGCACCTCCCTTTCCTTGATGGCCAGGTACCCGGACTGGAACAGCAGGGCCTCGTGACTGAATTCACCGAGTTCGAAATTCGAGACGAAATCCGCATCGACCACGCAGTTTTCCACCTGCATGGGAGTGACCCTTCTCTCAAGCAGCAGCTGGTACAGATAGCCGGGCTCCCCGGTCCTGAACCAGTGTGCCCGAAATTCATGTTCATTGAACAAGTGAAGAATATCGTGGGGATTGTAGAACTTCTCGGCACCCAGCCAGCTGTAGCCGTTGTACCAGGTCCGGATCATCTCCTGGTCCAGTCCTTCAAGCTCTGGAGCGAACACGGTCTCCAGATCGTTATCCGTGTATCCGCAGATGGCTGCATGCCTCGGAGACAGGCTGATGTCCGTGAGATTGTTCAGGCCGGAGGAAAAGCTGGTTTTCGAAAACATCGTAATGCCGGTGACGAACACAAGGCGGATGTGCTCTTCCGCATCCTTGAGAATGCTATAGAAATCTCGCAAATTGTCCCTGATTTCCCGGGCCTTTTCGAGGTTCTCCAGTACATTGAGAACAGGCCGATCATATTCGTCGATCAGTACCACTGCCTGCTGGCCGGTCGCCTGATGCAGTTGATACAGGATATGGCGAAGCCGTTCCGAAGACGACTTTACGGGAGGGAGTTCCAGATCAAAGACCTGCTCGATTTTGTACAGCTGGCTCAATAGACTGTCTTCCAGTTTCTCGAGCGTGCTGACTCTTCCACCGAAACTGAGGCGGACCACGGGATGCCTGACTGACCAGTCCCAGTGCGGGTGGATGTCCAGACCCCAAAACAGGGACTCGTTTCCCTCGAACAGTTCCTGTAGTGTACTTAACAGAAGACTCTTGCCAAAACGTCGGGGGCGGGAGAGAAAGTAGAACCGTCCCTGTCTAATCATCTCCCCAATCAGGGGGGTCTTGTCGATATAGTAGCAGCCCTCCTTTCGAAGGTTGGCAAATGACTGGTAGCCGATTGGCAGTTGAAGGCATTCTGTCTGCACTGGCGTACTCATAACTCGGCTATCCTAACACAGTGGGGGCGAAGTAGTTACGCCGAATTTTTCAGAACCCCTGAAATCATGACATTAAAAGGCGCGGTGCACTAGCTGTTGGATGCCGCAGCCACTTCTTGGAGACGGATGTCCTTCACGTATTTTTCGTAAAATCCCCATGGAGCAGTAGATATTTCGCATTCGGGATTTATCCTGAACAAGATCCCAAAACTGCATCAACATCGGCACTGATCAACGCAGGAATCATGAATTCCCGTTTCAGAATTTACTCATCTGACAGACACAAAAAATAACGACTGTCCAGTGTTTGCGAATGAGACCAAATTCGCATTATGCCTGAGAATGGTCCGTAAGCTCAACGCCATCCGGCACGATCCATCAGTTGCAGTGCCTGTTTGTTGTTCTCTCCCAGTACGGTCAGATTTAGGGTATCGGACTTGAATTCCCCGAGTCCCTGCATGGTCTCGGAAACCCCGGTTCCGGGGACCACTGGATATTCGTTATTAACTTCGGCATACCAGGCCTGGGATTCTGGATTGATCATGAATTCGAGAAGTGCCTCGGCCGCAGCCTTGCGCTGTGCATGACGCACAATGCCGGCACCGCTTACGTTCACATGGGCGCCTCGACCATCCTGATTCGGCCAGAAGATGCCGAGTTTTTCTGCGACCTGCCGATCCTTCTCATCATCACTGTTGACGAGACGGCCAAAATAATAGGTGTTCACCACCGTGACATCACATTGACCGGCTGCCACTGCACGCAACTGATCGGTATCGCCGCCACCGGGATTGCGTGCAAAATTCGCAACCAAGCCACGAGCCCATTTCTCTGTCTCCTCTTCACCTAGGTGCTCGATCATGGAAGCGACCAGAGATTGATTATAGATGTTGCCGGATGACCGTATGCACAACCGGCCTCGCCACTTCTCGTCTGCAAGGTTTTCGTAGGTGGACAGTTCAGATGGATCCACACGATCTCTTGCATAGAAAATCACCCGCGCCCTTCGTGAGAGTCCGAACCAGTGGCTGTCCTTGTCACGGAGGTGCCGCGGGATAGTCCGGTCCAGAACCTTATTATTGACGGCCTGCAGAATTCCCGAAGCTTTTGCCTGTTCAAGACGGCCGGCATCAACCGTGATGAAAACATCCGCTGGGGTTGCATCGCCCTCGATTTCAATACGCTTCAACAGGCCATCTGCCTTGCCGGTGACCAACCGAAAACGAATTCCGGTCTCTTCCTCGAACCTTTCCAAAAGCGGCAGGATCAGTGCCTCCTTGCGTGCCGAATAAATGTTGACCATATCCTGATCGACCGCTGAAGCTGGTGTTCCGGACATCCCCATCAGGATCACTGTCAAGCAGAGAATCTGGAGTTTAACTAGGTTCATTTTCATGGTAGGTTTTCCTGCAGAATAAATTATGGGAGGCTACTGACAGATTTCGTAACCAGTGCCCGGTTTGCATGATCGTAGCTTGAACATGCCTTGCTCCTTCATTGAAGGGGTGTATGTAAACGGAATAGAATGAGTTGGGGTTTGCGACCGGATTACTGAGCCCATAGCGCAGCGACTGATCCGGCTCGGAATAACAGTGCGTGCCAAACCAGCGATCCCAGCAGGCTAGGGCCACTCCAAAGTTGCGGTCAAGGTGTCTGGGTTCGATCGAATGGTGAATCTGGTGTTGTGCAGGTGAAAGCAGGATGTTTTCAAGCCATGACCAATAGCGGATCGGTACTTCACTATGGCGCAAGTTTGCACCCAGTACATTGAATGCAAACTTGAAGGCATTAGCCCCCAGGACCATGATCAAGCTGACTTTCTCGCCAAAGCAGAAAACAAAAACCCCGATACAGATACCCTGCACCAGTGCCCCGCGCAAGGCAAACACGATTGCCTCGACCGGATGAGTCCTCAGTACCGTCATGGGATTTAGCCGGGTCGCGCTATGGTGTACCTTGTGAAAGGCCCATAGCACTGGCAATGCATGCAGCAGCCGATGCACAGCATAACGGGCAAAATCATCCATCACGAACAACACGAAGGTGAAGGCAAGCGCGATCGAGAAGGCTGATACATCAGGCAACAGGATGGGCCTGCCCGCAAAAATCTCATGCAGTAGGGTGAAGCAGAACGTGGCAACCGCAGCATGCCCTATAAGCCGTGGCAGCATTGATCCCATGAACAGCGTATTGACCAGAAATACCATATAGTCAGCTCTGGCACTACCCGAGAACCAGATCTCTCTTGCGAAAAGCTTTTTGAAAGCCTGACGCGGATGATCCTGCCTGCACAGGATCATCCACAATAACGCAATCAGTAGTGCCGAACCCAGGTATCCCCAGAACAGCCGTTTCCCGGGATCCAGAAAAGCCTTGACCCAATCGGCCATGACCTCCTGAATTATCGGCAACATTTCCAAGATGTACGATCCGGGATCGAATGATCTAGTCGTTCTCGGAGTATGCGCCTTCGGATAGTGAATTCACCAGCCCTTCAAGGTCTCCGGTCGCATCATTCTTCCTGGCTTGGAGGCTGTAGGCATCATCCATCAGTTTCTGCAATTTGAGCATATGCACCATGTACCCCCCGAGATCCTTGGCGCCACCGATCTGGTAATTTCCATCGGCATCGATACCGGTTACCTGTCCGCCTCCAAGCAGGGCGGGCCCGTAGCCAATCAGGCGGTTCATTCTGGTGCCGACCTCACCGAGGTCCTTGCCGCCGGTTTCGAGTGCCATTGCAAATCCTTTCAGTTCACCCCAGTGCTTGGCGTATGCCCTGAAGGTATCATTGGCGTTTCCACCGGTCTCGACAATGGTCTGCAGTTTTTCCAGATCCTTGTAAACCGAACCCGCATACTTGAAGACAGCCTCGGCAATCACCTTTTCCCATAGCGTCTTGATGGTCTCGGCATGGGCCTTCAGCTGGGCACGCTGACTAGGGCTGAGGGCTTCTCCGTTTGCATCGGCAATCAGTTGCCGACCATCCAGGAAAGCCTGAAAGATGGCACGGAGATAGTCAGTACCTGCCTTATCCGAGTCTGCAGCATAGTAGGCGTGGGCATAGGTCATTTCGCGATAAAGGTCGACCTTGCCATCCTGATTATAGTCAGCAACAGCCTGATCCTTCATTTTCGCGATTCCATAGGCCTGATTCGCGTCCAGATCCAGAGCATGGGCCGGAGCACCAAAATACCCGAATCCTTCATCCCAGGAGTGTTCCTTGCCGGTGTAATGCTTGCCTTCACCGTAAGGCTTGTCGTTGGGCTTGTTGTCCGCCTCCAGTTTTTCATCCAGATAGTTATCCACGGCCTGATGATAAAAGACTGCACCCATGGCAAACTTGGAAATGAGCTGCGGGTAGTCGAAACCGGTCACAGGATCAAATCCGCGCTTGGCATTTGCGGCCTTGTCGATCATGAATTCGATCACTTCCGGACCAGTCATTTTTCCGGGCCATCCATTCACCACGCCTTTATAGGTCTTGCCTTTCAGATTAACGCCTTTTGAAATCTGGTCAACTTCACTCTGGACGATTGTGAATCCATCCCGGGATGTGGGGGCAATTATCTTTCGTCCTTCCTCCTTGCCGGAGAAATATTGCATCATCTGTTGTTTCAGCTCTGCTGCATTTGAACCATCCCCCTGGCTGGCAAGCTTCTTGAGGGAAGTGTGCAGCACCTGCCGTGCTGCCTGGCCAGTGTATGCCGTAGAGTCGGCTTTATCCCCTGAATACCCCTCAAGGGTGATCGGGTATGGACCGTATGTTTGGGCTGAAGCCAGTGTGCTCATGCCGAATAGCACTGCAATAGACAGTACGGAAAGGTATTTTGTTCTCATTGATTTCACCTCGATTCAAAATATGTTTATTCAGGGTTGCAAATATAAATGATAATGATTAACATTACAATATGTGAATAAGAATTATTCTTAAATAAAAGAAGACCGAAATACTGAAAACTTTTGCAACCTTTCGTTATTGATCATGTGTGAAAACTGCAAGCGCTGCGAGATGCCTCTGGCCCGGAACGGGCAGCGGCGCAAGTTATGGGAAATTCGCCCGGATATGCATTGCAGCATCCTGGGCACCTGTCTTGAACATTCAGAGCTCATGAAGATTGCCTATCAGTCAGGACACATCCCGGACAAGGATGTCACGGAATATCAGGTTCACAGTCACTTTGTACAACAGGCCGAGGAACCGGGTCGTCCCTCACGGCTGATGCACAAGAAACTGGACCAAAAGTACCAAACCTCAGTCCGCACGTTCGGGTCCGCAAAGACCGAGACGGAGCTTAAGAAATTCTGGGAAGAATCTCTTGAAAAGGGCGATGTCCCCGGTCCTTTCTGGGCGCTGATGAGCCATCCGTGTTTGACAGAATCATTGCTGGTTCAGGCATTCGGTGAAGTACACATGTTGTCTCACTTGAATGGTGCTACCAACCATGCCAAGGCAAAGAGCCTGCAAAATGCCAAAAAAGCACTAGTCAAGACAAAACGACAGCTAATTCTTCAGTCAGAAAGGCGTCAGTCGTTAATCAACGAGCATGCAGGACAGATCCGGGAACTTGAACAGCGTCTGATGATCGCAGAACAAAAGAATCGATCAGTTGAGGAAATGAGTGAGCGATTGCGTGAGTTTGAGAAAGGTGATCTTTACCACACCCTTGCACGTGAAACTGAAAAACTCAAGACCGATCTTGAACGGGCAGAGCAGCTGAGAGATGATTATGCAGGCCGCCTTGATCGTCAAGGCGGGGAATTGTCGGAACTCAAGCTGGAATATGCAAAGGCCATCAAGAAGATCGAGGTGCTGAACAGGCTGTCTGCCCGTGGCGGGCGAAATGAAGATCAACCGGACGACAATACTGGACCTTTAGCCGATTCCAAACATGAAGAGATTGACCTGTTCGGGAAAAGCGTTGCCTATGTTGGAGGACGGGCCGGAACGATCAGCAACTTTCGTGACCTGATCGAGAACTTCAATGGCAATCTTCTTCATCATGATGGCGGCATCCAGGACAATATGAAGTCATTGACCGGGGTCCTGAGTCGTGCAGACATCGTAGTCTGTCCAATCGAGTGTGTCAGTCATGGTGCCTGTAACAAGGCGAAATCGTATTGCAGACGGGCGGCGAAGCCTTTTGTGCCGCTTCGAACCACCGGCGTCTCATCGTTAATGAGTGGCCTCAAGCAAGCCGTCGAATTCGATTACGAACTGAACCGTAATTGATCTGTGTGCGATTTTTTGAGTGACGGATATTTCTGATTGCCTATCTGATGAGGCTGTTCAGGATTAATAGCGGGGTTTGCAGACACCAAAAACAGCATCAGGGAATGACCCTATGCTGTCTGACCGCATTGATCAGGATGCTTGCAGATGCCGAACAGTGTGAGGGAATGATCCTGCATTTCGAAATCGTGTTCATCCGCAACCTGTTTTTGCAATATCTCGATTTTCTCATCCACGAATTCGATGATCTTTCCACATTTTAGGCACACTATGTGATCATGATGTTCATCATCGTTCAATTCATATATTGCCTTGCTTCCTTCAAACTGGTGGCGAACCACCAGTCCTGCATCGACAAATTGCGATAACACCCGGTAAATGGTCGCAAGACTGACGGTCTGATTTTCCCTTCTGAATTCGTCGTATACATCTTCAACCGACAAATGTCGGGCACTGCTTTCTTCGAGAATTTTCAGTATTCTCAAGCGAGGAAGTGTCGACCTGAGCCCGGCGTTATTGAGGTCTTCGCCGAGTTTGTCCATCTCGGTGACTGTATTCTGATTCATCAGGAAGAATCGCCCGG
Organism: Gammaproteobacteria bacterium; assembly: GCA_026709505.1. Taxonomy (GTDB): domain Bacteria; phylum Pseudomonadota; class Gammaproteobacteria; order Arenicellales; family Poriferihabitantaceae; genus Poriferihabitans. The sequence continues at coordinate 56,218 of JAPOSW010000022.1, forward strand.
CTGCACGAGAGTATTGGGGCAGATTTCACCTGGGGTTCCGTAATTAGGTGCCGTGTCCTTCTGTGGACAGCGAGTCATTGCGTCAAACAGGCACTGTCTGGCATCGCCAAGGCAAATTCCGCAACCGGTGCCTACACCGAGACTTTTTCGCAAACAGGACAGAGATGAAACATGACCCCGCTCAACTGCGTCTTCAATTTCATGATGGCTGACTGAATTACAAATGCAGATGTACATGCCGGACGTTACGATGAAAACATGACAGGAAGTATAATGAGAATTATTCTACATGTAAAGTAAAGTCTTGTCTAATGTGAAATTAGCCTGGATGGTGGATTATTCAATTATTTCTGAATTGGAAAATGCTCGGTCGCCTTAACCCCTAATTGACAAATAAAGTACGAATAAGCAAAGCAACTCCTATATGCATTATTAGGAGTAGTGAAAAATGATTTTTTAGACAAAGCTTTATTGATCTTTCCCGCCAGTTGCGGAAGTCGAACTGGTATTTTCCAGCAGGAGTTGAAGCAGATACTTATTGTTCTCCAGCAAAACAGTGTTGGGAAAGCTTGTAGTGGGCTGCTAGCGTAGTACAGATAACATCACGACCTCTGTGAAGCTTTCCTGATGGGTATCGGCTGGAACCTGCTTCATGTCCATGAGGTCGATGATCTTCCAGTCCAATCTTCGAAGCTGGTTGACTAGCGGCTTCTCGACATGATTGCTCTCGTCTAGCTTGATGTGCTTCGGTGTTTTACTTGGGAAACTCATTCTTGAACTTCTCCATTGGGGTTTTTGCTATCAATACCGACAACCAATAATGGAAGAATGAAGTCCGAAATCTGGAACAGTATCGAACCAGAGAGCCGAGATATATCTGCACTGGCGGAAGAGTGCCGGCATGGGAAGAGCATACATCGCTTCTCGAGGCTCAAGACTCGCACTCTATGATTGACCAGACTTGACGATAGCTTGCTCCACGCTTGCCCATCGCATTCTCCCACTCGCCAACATCAGCTTCTCTAAGCCGACTGCGAATCTGGTGAAGCGGAGCTTCTGCCTTGATTCCAAGGCTTGCCGCGAGTGCTGGTGCTGCTGCTCTGGGTACACCAAGCAATCTAAGAGCAATAGCCTCATCACTGTTGACGCCGTAGTAAACACGTGCTGGAAGGTTGCGGATACTTCTTTGTTCATCGGAAGACATCTCATCGAAAGCATTCCCCAGTGTAAGTGACTGAAGTGCAGAGAGGCCCCATGATGCAGTTTGTGTTAATCTTCCGAATACACTCTGACAACATTTGGTCATTGCATTGACGGAATCCGCTTCAACCTCATTGCTATCCGTCTGACCGGGATGACTAAAGTAATCGCTCGCCATCTCTGTAAGCGGACGCCCCTGTACCCACGCACAGATAATCCGAGTGAGCTTGTCTCCATCCTGTCTCGTTCCGCCGGTGACATCCTTAAGCGAATCTCGCAGTTCGGGAACCTGCAGTAGAAGCCCCATCATCCTGCGAAGCTCGTCTCTGCGGCTGGAAAACAATTCAGGCGACCATACGTCGGCAGGTAGATTCTCATGGCTTAGCCTTGCCAGTGTCGCGTTGACCGACTCCCAAGAGAACCCTGTTGCATCGACGAGACCTAGGGGCTTTCCCTTAATTCTCTCTGCATAGGCATACACGCCCTGTACCAGACTATCCGCCCATCCCTTGTGGCTCTTGCGCAGCAACTGAAAACCAAGGGTGCCTCGGAGAACTTGTTCGACCTGTGCTGCAAACTGCTCATGATTTCCGATCTGATGATACGTGTGAGCCAGATATTGGACAAATGCGGACCAACCCGGGTGATGCGACAGGGATTCCAGACGCAGTTGGGGTCCGGCTTCCATTGCTGTCTGTACCATGTTGATGAGCGTCGAGTTGAGTTCACCCACTGAAGTATCTATGAATTCCTCCAGCACTTGCTGTCTGACATCATTATGTGTAGCAAGTGCCACAACTCCAATATCTCCTTGATCAACGCGACCTGCTCGTCCTGCAATGTTCCAGAAGTCCTCGGGAGGCATGTTTCTTCGGTATGGCCACTTTGAGGACCGATATTGATGACTGGCAAACACAACACCGGACACTGGAAAATTTACTCCTTGAGCAATGGTCGTCGTTGCAACCAAGATCCCCAATCGGCCACTCTCGGTCAGCCATTCCACGAGAGTATGTGTGTCCTCAGACATGCCTGCATGGTGAACACCAACACCATATTCAAGCAATCTTGCTAACGGAAAATCCTGTCCCATTTCGTCAATTAAGAACTGTTGTACATGTTTCAGTTCTCCACCCTCCAGTGTGCGTCTGTTCTCTTCGGTTTTGAACTCGTTGGCGATCCTCCATGTTGCCAGCGGTGTGTCAGCGAGCACAATGACTGTTCCGCGCTTGTGAAGAACTTGTGCGGTTGTTGCTGCGATTCTGCCCAGCGAGTGCTTTACTGCAGACCAAGCAAAGCCGAGAGGACGCGGCTTTCCGATAACAATCTGTTCTGGGATGTCGAGAGTGTTGCGCGTTGTATGTCGAGTGTGCAAGGACAAGCTGAACTCACCTCTACGATCACCTTGGTTCGCACGAGCAATCGCCACCACGCGGTCGTTTGGAGTCCAATCGACACCTAAGTCAATACTCTTGTTGCTTTCTGGAGACAGCCAGCGAGCAATCTCCGCACCATTTCTGATAAAAGGCGTCAGCAATAGGAACTGTGCGTATCGACACTCGCGATTGATGGTTGCAAGCAGTAGTTCAAGCCTAATTCCGCGGCTCTCAGAGGCTAGCCCATGCGCTTCGTCCACAACGATCAGCGTGAGCGGGCGACCAATTTCACTCTCCCATCCGCCGCGCAACATGAGATCAAGTTTCTCAGGGGTGGTCACGAGGATTCGGAATTGCCGAGACTGATCGGCCTCGGTCAGCATGCCCGCTTCGAGGCCATCCACTTCCAGTGCCGGACTCACTTTCTCTACTGCGATTTTAAGGCGGGAAAAATCTTGGCGGAGGCGTGTGGTGAGCTGATTCACGAGCGCTCGTGTAGGGGCCAGATAGGCAACCCACCCGTTCTCCTGATCAAACTGGTTCAGTGCTTGGAGTATCCGGAACTCGGCGATGAAGGTCTTGCCACTCGAAGTCGGCAGGTTCACTACGACCGATCGGTGCCCCGAACCGAGCAGGCCTTCTTCCCTGAGGGTTCGTCTCTGGGGTGGAAGCATCTCGAAAATCGGGTGCTCTCGGTTGCGGGCTGTTAGCGACTGGACAAATTGGGTAACTCTACTGTTTACTGCACGCGTTACCGTCCAGATGCTGTTATCCACCATCATGTGCGCTGCTGGAGCAAGAATTCTCGATAACAACTCAAGTTCAATCAGTCGCCCATGTGCCGATGCGACAATAGCTCGGTCAAATTGTGCCTCAAGTTGCTGGTGAATGTCATATCGATCGTCAACGGATCCCTGGCCGATGTAGGTACCCAAAATCCCGGCAGATTTCGCGAGATGATACAGGGCCATAAGAGTCCATGCCGGTGCCGTATCCTTGCGGGCCTCGGCTTCTTTCAGAAATGTCGGCTCGATAGCCCGCTGGGCTTCTCGAATGGCAGCAATTCGCCCTTGAATACTATCGAGATCATCCCAGCCATTTTTTCGCAATAGATGTAACCATATGTCCAAGACCGATGACCAGACACGAATCCCCCAATCGGCTGAATCAGGTGATAACACTGGAGGTTCGCAATCGTTCAAAATGCGGCGGAAGTCTGCAGAGTGCTCACCGAGCACTGCAATGCATCCCAATCGTACAAGCCACTGAGCTGCGGCAATTGGTTCCTCCGGCCATGTTATCGTTCTGGCAATCTGAAAAATCTCCGAAGCGACAACTCGGAGTTCATCTTCACGCTCCTCCTCATCCAGAGCATCGAACAGCTGCAGCTCAAGCGCATTCGCAACGAACTGGAGATCTTGATTGTCTGTTGTTTGAGTGGGCGAACCTAGAGCATTGGTAAGCCTGCGTCGACTTACCTCCGTCGATGTCTGGCGAAACCGCTCCTCGCCAATTGTGGCCCGAAGCCAAGCAACCGCAGTCATGATACCTCCATATGAAGCAAGCCCGGCCAGTCCTTGATAGGGATTGGTAGATACCAAGCGGCAATTTCGATGCGTGTTGGACTACCGAGATTATCAGCTAGATCCCGGGCCCGAGCAGCTACATCCAGCTCATTGGGGGCAGTATCGCGAAGGAGTATCCCTACAAGAAGGATATCCTTCCCAAGAGATTCGACATAGCGATCAATCGCCGCCCTGTAGAGCTCCCGGTGTTTGTCAGAATAGCACCTCGTACGGAGCCATATTAGCAACGCATGCTGTATGTCGAGACGAGTAGCTTCGCCCTTAAGCTGCCATGCCAGCATTCATCACGTTGGGAGGTGTGCTTTTATCAGAGGATGCCTTCACCTCTCCAAAGAGCAAGAAGACGGAACCGCCCTCCTTGCAGAAGCCTACCAAATCCGCCCCTGGCAAACTAGCCCTTGGCGTACGACGGTCACGTACGAAATTCCAAGGCCAGCAGATTTCACGCGTCTCGTCATCGGCAAGAATACACTCTGCCAAAGCTTCTCCTACCGCCCACGACTTTTCTCCGGGAACTGCGCGAAGAAGATTTTCCACGAACTGTGTGGCCATCCCCGTCGTAGCCATGCCACGTAGCTCCGCCGCGAATTGATTTTGAACTTCATCGTCATCCACTCTCGCCTTCACTCGATCTGTCATGTAGGATTTGAAGCAATCCTCGTTAACAACAACATGGCCGCTCCACCGTGCAGACCCCTCTGATCCCGAGTAGCGTATTTCTGGTGCAAGTGCGGCAGCCACGACTATGTATCCCTTTCCAAGTCTTCAGATCTATCCAGACTGATAGGTAATATACCGCATTGTTTGAGAAATGCCGTCACTACGGCGGCTGCCTGCTAGCAAATCCTGCATGAGGCCGATTTTCAGAACGCGAAGCTTATCGAGTGAAGATTGGGAGGAACTTAGAATATTGGCCATTTTTCGAATCCCAGAGTTGATTCGAATAAACTCCGAATCATCACCGGACCATGGGATTACAAAGTTACGAACTTGCTGATAATTCATGCCTTCCCGATTGCCGCCAGCATTCAGTTGCGCAATTTGCCTCTGTCTGATATTGGACTCCAGTACCGCAACAAGGCCAAGGACTCCGATTGTAAAAAATAAAAAGGCAAAAGGCATACATATCAAGGTAATCAGAATCTATGCGTCTTCATCTGCTTTCGAGTTGGTTAAAGCTCTGGATAGTGCCTCAAGCAAGGAATATCCAATAAACCAGGCGATCTAGTACCACCAGCCCCACAAGCAACAAAATCAGCCAAAAAACAAACTTGGCTGATTTCTTTACAAATTCATACATGAATCAATGCGCTGTATCGTTTTCTGAATCGATCTCAAGATCCAACCGCACCGGCCCTGCGAGTTTTTTATAAGGCCTTCGCTTAGCCATGCCGACAGCATTTGCATTATCCTGTCTTCGGGCCCGACTCCTGCCTTAAGCCTTGTGTTTATAGAGTCCGGCAAATCGGATATAAACTCCGTCAGAATCTCGCCCACGTGTTCGGTAGTCAACCCTGCATTAGCCCGGGTCGTCCAATACAAAAGCATTTTCCATAAAGACAACTGCCTAGGTATCTTAAACGCGCATAATCCTTAAGTATTTGAGCCAAGTTTTCAACATGTCCAGAAATGCATCTCTACTGCGAGCTTTCCAGTTGCAGAATCCAGTTGAGCGCGGCCCTTTGCAGTCGCCTCCGGCATATTGTCTGTTGGGCATCTGCGACAGCTGCCATGTGGCACCGTTATGACAAGGCAGCACCGAAACGTGCCGGCTCGCATGACTCGCCGGTCTGAGGCTTACCTCGCTAGACATTATATCTTATATGCCCAACGCTCACCCTTCCTCACCCGCAGACATCTGAGACTGCTCGTAGTTTGCAAGCCCGACCCGATCAATCAGTTCCAGCTGTGTTTCGAGCCAGTCTATATGCTCTTCCTCAGCTTCCAGGATAGACTCAAACAACTCTCGGGATACGTAATCTCCGACACTTTCAGAATCCTGAATTGCATCCTTCAGGTCAGGATGAGCCTTCATTTCCATCTTCAGATCACACTCCAGTATTTCCTTGGTATTTTGACCGATCATGAGTTTCCCCAAATCCTGCAGGTTCGGCAACCCTTCCAGAAACAGTATTCGCTCAATCAGCTGGTCGGCATGCTTCATCTCGTCAATGGATTCATGGTATTCATGCTCGCCCAAAACAACAAGACCCCAGTCCTTGAGCATTCTGGCATGCAGAAAATACTGGTTGATGGCGGTCAGTTCATTCTTCAGAATCCTGTTCAAGTGCTGGATGACTGTTGCATCTCCTTTCATGGCAATCTCTCTCTTATAAGGGTAAATATGAAAATTCTAGCTCTACTAAAATGCGACTTTATTTCATGGATTCAAGAGTACCAGAGCCAAATGGGGATTACAATTGCATTTCAATCGGCCTGTTGGCAACGATCCAGCATTTTACGCATTAGCTAATACAGACTGAATCAGGCTTGTTAATCGCTGACGATCAATAACCATTCCAGCTACTGGCAATCCAATGTAGGCCATGTCCAATTCCTCCCCACAACCCCGTTCCCGGGCCGGCGGTCGAGCAGCGCGTCGCACCATCCGCTCCCAGATTGACTTCGACATGCTGCCCGGACTTGTGAACACCCTGCCTCGCTGTGAAATCATGGATGGCTCGCAAGTTGAAAGGATTGATAGCGCATCAATGGACATTCTGGAAAATATCGGGGTAATTTTCCGGGACCCGATCGCCCTGCAAGACTGGAAACGGGTTGGCGCAAAAATACGAGACAACCGGGTCTATCTTGATCGGGGCCTAGTCCGGGAATTGATCACGACCATTCCCGGGCAATTCACCTATCATGCCCGTAATCCAGCCAGAAATGTAAAACTGGGAGGTAAGGACACGGTGTTTGTTCCAATGGCCGGGGCACCTTATTTGCGGGATCTGGAGGATGTTCGACGCAACCCAGGGATTGCCGATCTCAACATGTTTCATAAACTGTCGCATATGCTTCCAGCCCTTCACTCCACGAGCCACCATATTGTAGAACCCTGCGATCTTCCGGTCTCGCACCGGCATCTGCACATTACCTATTCCTCCATGAAACATTCCGACAAGATGTTCATGGGCATGAGCACCTCACCCAGAAACGCCGAAGACGTAGTCGAGATGTGTGCAATCCTGTTTGGGGATGACTACATTGACACGCATCCGGTCACCACCGGAAACTGCAATGGCAATTCGCCATTGGTCTGGGACGAGGTCATGCTGGGAGCAATGCGTGCGTTTTGCAAACGCAACCAGCCCGTACTCTGCTCACCGTTTGTACTCGGTGGCGCCAATACTCCGGCTTCGGTTGCAGCCTCGGTCGCACAGTTGAATGCCGAGGCGCTCTCCGCCCTTGCCTATACACAGGTTGTCCGGAGGGGTTGTCCGGCAATCTATGGGCACTATCTCTCAACCGTGTCAATGAAGTCCGGAGCACCGATGGCGGGCACACCGGAAATCAGCATGATGAATTTCATGATCGGTCAAATGGCAAGGCACTATGGCATCCCGTGGAGAACCTCCTGCACTCTGGGCGGTGCCAAAACCTTCGATGCCCAGGCCGGTTACGAATCTGCCACGACCCTCTCTGCCACCATGCTTGCGGGAGCAAACTACATCTGGCATTCGGCTGGCTGGAATGAGGCTGGAATGCACTGCTCGGTTGCAAAATTCATGGTCGATGCAGAACAAGTTGCGATGGCCTACCGCATGGCACAAGGACCCAAATGGGACGATTTTGATGAAGCACTGAAGGCTGTGGAAGACATCGGCCCCGGAGGGCACTATCTGGGTCATGACCATACCCAGAAAAAATTCCAGAGCGCTTTTTTCATGCCCGAGATGCTTGACAATAATTCAATTGAACAATGGGTGGCCGAAGGCAGTCAGGAAATTACCCAGCGAGCCCTGGCCGAGGCTCGCAAGCTGCTGGATGCCTACCAGATGCCGGAGATGGAGGAATCCAAGGATGAAGCGCTGATTGAGTACATCCGAAGGAGGGAGACAGAAATTCCGGCGGCGAGTGAATTGAATCAGGAATATTGATCTTTATCGCATCATGGGCAGCTACAGTATCGACCAGTCGGTTCAGTGGTATTTTGCGTGAATCATGATCCACAGGGCATTTGCTTATGGTGAGGGTCTTAATCGAACACCCCATGGTGCAATTCGCTCAGATTTGACTATCTGGATGTCTTTGTACTAATACGTAACATTTACATAATTTTTTACAGTATAATGCGTCAATACAAGCGAGATCTTCCAATGGAATTTCAAAAATACATAGAAAATCAGGTATTTTCTCCAAAGCTTATCGCCTTTGCGTTGAGAACAACCCAATCCGAAATTGCGGATACGCTTGGCCTTAACAGAGATGCCCTCCTCCGCACCTCGCGTATTCGGGCGGTCAAATCTCAAACCCGTTTGCGCCAGATGGTGGAAATATTGAACCGTGTCGAAACAGCAACCGGGTCACCGCTCGCCGCTTACGCTTGGTTTCGCGCTGAACCGCTTCCCGGCTTCGGTGGAGCGACACCAGATCAATTGTTGCGAGAAGGCAGAACCGATGAGGTTCACGCTCATCTTGAACGGATCATGTCGGGCGGTTACGCCTAATCCTGATCCAGACGATGTATAGTGCGCTTTCAGGGCATAGTGTACCGAATGCACAATCCGCAATGGTTGTGGACATCTCTATCTGGCGAAGGTGCACGTCGGCATGGCGGACGCTTTAATCAACGGGGTGTCTGCGCTTTATATACCTCGCTAGAACCGATGACCGCTATTCTTGAAGTTTCTCAGCTTGGCCGCCCCTTTCAACCTGCCATTCTCTGTGCATACGAAGTAGATGCCGAGCCCGTTTTTGATGCGAAGAATAAAAACGAACGCCAATTACTGGGAGTACAAATGTCGGATCTTGAGTGCCCCGATTGGGAAGCGGAAATGCTTGCCGGAATGCTCCCTGTATCACAAAAATTGGCAAATCGCCTGATATCGAAGGGTTTTGTCGGCATGCTGGTCAGGAGTTTTGCCTCAGGGACGTGTGGTAGCGAACTCAACCTCGTTATGTGGAAGTGGGGAGAAAAGTTACCAGCCTGTGTTCGGCTGATTGACGATGAAAGCAGACTTTTAGGTCTAAAGAGGACATAATCGAAACGGACTGCCAGACCGGTTCCCTAGTCTGTCAAGACAATCCGAATGTGAGGGTTTGACACCTGTAGAGAGCGCTGATCAAGCTATCCTATTGCAAGGATACAGCGATGAGAACGACAAAAATCACTTTGCGCTAATCGAGTCCGAAAGATGGAACTTCGACTGGGTCGTCAAGGCATGGAATCTCTGCCTACCGGTCACTATCTCTCACAGCTTTTCTTTAGGAAATTACTTGCTTTGTTCAGGTTAGACGGTTTTGGGCAAGTTAATACGCGCTCACCATTCCATCCTTTCTGGGATCGCTGCCCCCAACATATCCGGCCTCGGTCTTCAATATCATCTGTGCACCGCCCATCTCGAATATCTGCTCAAACTCGAAATCATGAACAACATGACTCCGGGCCCGCAACCCCTCCCTGACCTCATCCCCATACCCCGACTCCAGCAAAATCGAGTTGTCCTTGCACACCTGCCAGCGTGGGGCATCAATCGCCGCCTGAGGGCTTAAACCCTGATCAAGCACCCGAATCAACATCTGGGCATGACCCTGAGCCTGCATATGCGCACCCATCACGCCAAAACTCATCACGGGTTTACCGTCCTGAGACAAAAACGCGGGAATAATGGTGTGAAATGGACGCTTGCCTCCAGCAAGACAATTCGGGTGACCCTCCTGTAAGTTGAATGCACTGCCCCGGTTCTGAAGACTGATGCCAGTACCCGGTATCACGATGCCCGACCCGAACCCGGCATAGTTGCTCTGAATAAAGGAAACCATCATCCCTGACGCATCAGCTGAAGTCAGATAGACGGTCCCGCTGCCGGGCGGCATGCCTGGATTTGGTTCTGCCGAGCGACTCATGTCAACCTGTCTGGCCCGATCTGCCAGATACCTCGAATCCAGCAGGCGATGAACATCCATATCGGAACATGCTGGATCACTGACATAACGAAATGTATCGGCAAAGGCCAGTTTCATGCACTCAATCTGGCAGTGCAGCGCATCAACCGAATCTGGCTCATACTCGTCAATCCGCGTATGTTCCAAAATGCCGAGCATTATCAGGGCGCCAAGGCCTTGGCCATTGGGTGGGATTTCATGCAGGGTGTACCCATGATAATCACGGCTGATCGGCTCTACCCAGTCGCACTCATGCTCCTCAAGGTCGGCCATGGTCATTTTGCCGCCATCACGCTGACTGGCCCGCACCATGCACTCGGCCAGTTTGCCCTGATAAAAACTCTCGCCACGGGTGCTTGCGATTTTCTCAAGCGTTCGGGCTTGATCGGGAAAACGAAACAGCTCTCCTGTTTCTGGAACCGAGCCATTCGGCAAGAACACTCCGAAATCCTTAAACCCGCGGAATATCGATTTCGCCTCTTCCCACAGCCGTGCCGTGATCGGAGTTACCTGAAATCCTTCATCGGCATACCGAACCGCATCTTCGAATAAGCGCTCAAAGGGCAGTTTTCCAAATCGCTCGGAGAGAGCAACCCAGGCACTGACTGCTCCAGGCACCGTCACCGTATCCCATCCCCGTTCCGGCATGCTGGGCCGGTCTTGAAAATCGTTGATACGCATGGCTTTGAAACTTCGCCCCGAAGCATTGAGTCCATGCAATGACTTGCCATCCCAGAGTATGCAGAATGCATCACTGCCAATGCCATTCATGGTTGGCTCAACGACAGTCAGCGTTATCGCTGAGGCAAGTGCCGCGTCAACGGCATTGCCGCCACTTTGCAGAGCCCGAATCCCTGCCTGGACCGCGAGTGGCTGTGATGTTGCAACCATGTTCCGGCCCATTACAGATGCCCGCCTTGAGGGAAACGGGAACTGTTGTTCGATCAGCGATAATTGACTCATGGCGAATCCAATTCAAGGTTATTCCGATTCCGGATTGAGATCATACAGTACCCGAATACCGACAAGAAAACCAGAACGCTGCCATAGATCGTGAATTGACTCGGGACTTCGTTAACCCCGATCCAGACCCATAGCGGCGCCAGTACCGACTCACTCAAGGCAAACAGGGCAACTTCAGCAGCCGGTATATGACGCGCAGCCAGCGTCAGAAACAGAAACCCCAACCCAAACTGGAAAACCCCAAGGACCAAGCAAATAATCAAATCATGCAAATTGATCTCGAATTGCTGAACCATCACTGCGGCAATCGCCAAAGTGACAAATCCTGAAAGCCCGGTTGTGGGAACTTGATCAATATGCCGATTCGATCGGAGAATGAGGAGGTAAAACGCGAATAGGGTCACCATGGCCATAGCGAGCAAAATGCCCGGCATTCCACCTCCTGTCACGCCATCCGCAACCATGAGCCCGATCCCGACCGCCGCCAGCAACATGGTCAATAACCCGGATTTTTGGACTCTCTCGCCAATGAATATCCAGGCCAGCAATGCCGTAACCAATGGACCTGAGCCAATGATGAAAACCACATTGGCAACGGTCGTATTCAGTATTGCAAAGATGTAGCACATCGAGGCTATGCCCAATAGCACGGCTGCCAATACGCCTTTTCGGCCAACCCTGTAAATCGCACGGAACATGCCATACCGATGGCGATACCAGATGCAGAGGCTCATTACCAATAAGAATGCCATGGAGCGGTAGAACAGCACATTCCAGCCATCGGCGTACTCAAGATTGCGCATCAACACTCCCGAAGTGCTGAGACAAATCCCGCCAAGCAGGGCATACAGGACTCCCTTTGTGTATTCGGATATCATTGGTGATTCATCAAACGCCGGAAAATAAATGGGCAGAAAAACACGGGGTGATTTTTCCCGTTTGAATCAATTGCGCCACCAACCATTATCATCCGAAAGATACCCTCTTTGGCCGTGAAGTTTTCAATATCAGCTGAAATAGCGTCCATGCACGATCAGTCGAGAAGTCGCCCGCAACCGGCGGGCGATGGATGCACGTGCCTGCACTTCGGACTTGAACTGGGATAGTTGATGCAGAAGACTCGGTAGATCCTCAAAACAGTGTATGGGATCATCTCGCTAGACGTGACCGATGGGATCGACCTCAAGAAGCCATGTATGAGAATGTCCATCTGATGGTGCAATGCATGGAAGCCCGAATATCGGGGATATTCAGAAAAAGGACGTGATGGAAGGCCTGCAAAATGCAGCAAGATCATGCAAGAAAAAGGGTAAATACAGCAAAGGCATTCATTCTTTCAGGATTCTGGAGAAGATTGATACTGACAAGGTTTTCCTGGTGTCTCGACATGCCCGGCTGTTGATACAGGCCATAAAGGAGGGAAGCGAGTGCATTTCAGAAGTCGCTGGTATTGAACCACCTCGAAGCTGAACGATGTTAACCCGGGAACAAGAGACTGAATGTTATCCGTAACACTGCTATTCGATGATGCCGCCAGTTAGCACCACCCGCATTCTTTCAAGTGGTCATAAGCCAGACAAATTTGTCGCTCGGTGAATCGCTTCTTTCCATCATTCCATGCATAAGCCGCTTCAAAGGACTGCTGAGCATCGGCCAAACCCTCATGTTTAACCAGCCAATGCACTGTAGCGAGGAGTTCCATTCCTACGGACGACTCGAAACCATCAATCAAATGACTGACACGCCCAAACCTGGCATGAGTATCTTCATGCCGAAGAAGCAGTTCGTCAGCTTCCTTTACGGCACCCGGTACAAGTTCAATTGGCTTGTTTGGAGTATCTCCCCCATCTGCATATCCGGCAACAAAATATCCTTCTATCGCGTTAAGAACATGCCGGAGATTGTCCGCATACGGCCCATAATGATGTTTCCTGTATTTCAGTCTCAGGGGTTCTCCCGCCTCCTGCATGAAATACATCAATTTATGCACCTCGATCAGGGTCACAAACGGATCAAGCAGGCCGACCAGATAACGGTGCATCAGCGCAACGAGGGTTGCCCGTCCTGTTGTCATGATCGGCGGCTTGGCAGTTCTGGCCATAGTCCCTACAGCTGGTGCTTCCCCGGGTTCATAAACGCAGACAGGAACATCAACACTCTCGAGAGCGGCAACGATCCGGGTCTTCACTTCCGACCAGTTCAGCCCTCCCAAACCACTGCCCAGAGCTGGAATTGCAATCGACTTGATGTCTCGCTCCCTGATCTCGTGACGAAGAGCCGCCAAGCCGGACTCAATATCTTCGATCCGGCTCTTTCCCCGCCAGTGGCGCTTCGTCGGAAAGTTAATGATAAATCGAGGCCCCGCTAGAGAGTCGCGTTCCGTTATGAACATCTTACCGGGAAGGACTTCACCTCTATGGCAGGCTTTCCTGTACTCCTCGAAGTTGTCTGGGAACGCCTTCTTGAACTGTAGCGCGATTCCTCGCCCCATCACGCCAACGCAATTGACCGTGTTCACCAATGCATCTGCCTCATCCCGAATAATGTCTCCAGAAGTAAACCGTATCATCATAAATCCTCTTGCATCAATAATACCATTTTGTGACAACCTCCACAGTGGGACGATGTCTCTGTTCAGACAGTAACCGCGTCACTTCTTCGCCCACCTCTTGAGTGCGGACTCCGATCTTCTGGACCAGATTCCATGGAAATTGCTTCTCAACCAGGAATTCCGCCTGTTTACCTTCCTTGACCCGGTAGTCTACATTTGCACCACCCCACTTATCCGACTTGACTGCCTGCCAATCGATCTCTTTCAATGAGGCATAGTTTGAGCGGTCTTCGAAGTAGCGTGAACCCGCATTCGAGAGAGTGAATGCCCAACGTAGTTCTTTCTTCTCAGCCCACTCCGGGCAGCAGCCGGGGCTATCGCCATGGCGCGATTTTTGAGACCTTCATCCTGACGTCCCGCGAGGGGGCGAAGTGCCTGGAGGACGTGATTCATCACCTGTAGCCTACTGTGCATGATGCGGCTGTCGCTGCCTCCCGAATGGCACGGGAGACGAGACGGGCCGGCACCTTCCGGTACCGCCTGCATGCGATGGTCAGGCAGGCGGTTCGCCATGCCCGGCAGCGGGTCCTGAAGGCCGTCCCGGCCAGCTTGGGCCTGCTCGAGGAAATGCTCTGGCGGATGCCAACCTGCCGGAAACAGCCACGGATTCGCTCGCCCGAAATTCGCCATCGGGCCAGGAAACACGACCCGCCACCGCGTTCCGGCATGGAAACCGGCGCCGCCATGCCCCGAATCCGGCCTTCCGGGCAAGTCCGGAACACTCCGGCCCCGCGTCCGACCGAATCCCGGTCTGCAGCGGACAAAAAAATCTCTATTTATGGATTAGGGCAACCTGCTTGTATTAACTGGCAAGTCTTTTTCTGTTAAACTCTCACCCAGTAATGCTCAACGGAATTGAGGAATATCCATGGGCAAGCACTTGAGAAATGATGGCAAGACTGCTTCGGCCACACCTTCGATTGACTTGCTCAATCGAAAGCTGGGCACCTCTCCCACTCCCCGGATGCTCACCAAATATGAGAATGAATTATTGAGGCAAAGTGCCCTCGAGATTTCCAGGGTCACTATCGAGGTCCTAGAGAAAAACGACGATGCCTGAAACAACTGAAGGCCGAACTGAATCAGCGCTTCCCACACGGCGCCCCGACTAGTCATCAGGCTGTGGCAGAGGTACATTGATATCAGACCTATCAACTCCAGGGGACTTACCGCTGACCGCTTTGATTCCAGTCTAATCATGCTTCGGCTTCTCAGCAAGCGCACCCTGCCTATTAGCCATAAGTCCTGTCTGGACGTAAGTTCGGGCAGAACCGTTTCA
>JAPOSW010000124.1 GCA_026709505.1 Gammaproteobacteria bacterium
CTTGCCTCGGCAGTTCGTATGACTGTCTGATGTCCCGTACAGCACAATAAACGGCGGACTCAACTGCCTTTCACAGGCGGCTTTGTCACTATCTGGTTCGGCTTCGCATTGCCCCTGTGCGTGAATTTCTCGTGCCATATCAAATTGATACTCAACCAGCCATTCGCGGTTGGCATTCATCGTGACGCTTGTAGAAAAAGGCTGGAATCCCAAACCGGCGAATGGCGTAAGCGTCCCCGTGGTCTGCGCCCCCACCTGCCCCGCCATAAGCATAGCCACCAGCGCGGCGGTTACTGCGGCTAATTTAGCAAGGGGGGGGGGGGGGGGTATTTACTGGTTATTCGTTTCATTGGTTTCTCCTTTCAGAATGCCGGGCGGCTAAAACTTAAGTTAAGCGGATTAATCGCTGGCACTCAGGGCGCTTGCCCGATTGTCATAGGTAGGAATGATTGCGCTAAATCCACTTATCGTGAAAACATCCTTAACCGGACCTGAAACCGAACACATCGAAAGCTTGCCCTTTTTTCCTTTCAGGTTTTTGGCCAGCAATAAAATAACGCGCAATCCAGCACTACTGATGTAGTCAAGATCATTCAAATCAAGAATCACAGCACTCGCATCCTGAGGCAGCGAGTCTTGAATCTTGGACTGAAATTCTCCCGCATTGCTTCCATCAATTCGTCCAGAGACCTTCAGTATGCAAGCATTCTGTTCGTGTTCTAATTCCAACATGATTTTCTTATAAAGATATAATATATATTAAGAATGTTGAGGATCACTCTATGTAAATCGCAAACTATTTGAATTCTTCATTGTCTGGCATGACCACAAATTCCGGATAAGCCTCAATACCTAATTCTGCCACATCCTGACCAAGTTCTTCAACATTTTTCGAGACTCGGCAACCCAGAGTCTTCTCTAGAATCGTCCACACGATATATGAACTGACAAATACAAATGCGCCGACCGCCAGGATGCCGGTCAACTGAATCAATATATCTGCACCAGATGCGATGCAGGCCGCTATTGTACCCCAAATTCCGGCAAATAAATGTGCCGGTACCGCACCAACCACATCGTCAATTTTCATTTTCTCCAGTGCACGTATGCCCAGCGAACAAACCAGTCCGCCAACGCCCCCGATCAGAATTGCCCATCCATGCGCTATCATATCCGGCCCGGCCGTGATCGCAACAAGCCCGCCAATCGCCCCATTCAATACACTCAGGAGATCAACCCGTCCAAACAGCGGACGGGAAATCATGAGTGCGACCAGCACGCCCGCTGCCGCAGCCAGATTGGTGTTCACCAATACGATACTCATGGCTATCGCATCTGCAGCGCTTCCTAGCGCCAGCTGAGAACCTCCGTTGAAGCCGAACCAACCCAGCCATAAAATAAAAACCCCAAGCGTTACTACAGGTACATTGGAGGGCGGGGTCGTCTTTACAGTACCGTCCTCACGAAATTTGCCCATTCTTGCTCCAACCACCACAGCGCCGGCCAAAGCTGCCCAGCCGCCTGTTGAATGCACGATGGTCGATCCCGCGAAATCCTGAAAACCCATATTGCTCAGCCATCCGCCTCCCCAGGTCCAGGCTCCAACGACCGGATAAATGAAGGCAGTCAACACGGCAATAAAGACAAAAAAGGCCCACAATTTCACTCGCTCAGCCAGGGCGCCGGACACAATTGATGCTGTTGTCGCTACAAATACCATCTGGAAAAACCAGTCGGACATCGTGGAATATCCGGCTTTCACAACGGTCTCTGCTTGCCCATCGTCCCCACCCAGCAACATGACTTCTTCGGGGGTTGAGCTATAAAACAGCGTAAAGGCGCCAAAAAAGCCATTGACGTCAACATACATCAGGTTATAGCCGATCATGAAAAATGTGATGCCGGCTATCGAATAAAGCCCGATGTTCTTGAGACAAATGACTGATGCGTTGCGGGTGCGCACGGATCCTGACTCGAGCATGGTGAATCCGGCACACATCCACATCACCAGGGCTCCCCAGATCAGGAACGAAAAGGTATTGAAGATGAACTGGGATTCTCCGCTCACCTCTGCCAGGACCATATTGGGAAACAGGAAAATGCCCGGTAGGGCAACAAGCAGGAGGGAAAGGTTTTTTCTGGTTTTCAAGAGTTTCAAGAGTCTATATACCTGTGTCGGGTCAAATGCTGCTGACAAGTATTGAGGCATCCATCAAATACGAACAGGGTTTCAACAAGCCCCAAATGCAATCGTGCCGAAGACTATTCCGGCATGCCGGGGAGATTATAGCACCACTAAATTGAATCTAGATAAAATATTTTTCCCTTGATTAATTTGCTGAAAACATGCGAATGGGCAGCTGTCAAGACATCAAGGCGGGTTTTCAAGGAAATCCAGAATGGCAGCCCGGTCTCCATCACACTTGGGAATGGCATCACGGACGTCGTGGTCCGGGTAGTCGGAGAACTTGACTGGATTGCCGGACATCCGAAACACCAGACCCTGTTCGCCCTCTGCCTTGACGATCATGTTCCTGGAAAGTACCTGGGGATCTTCGACTACTTCCTTGACGTTGTTAATCGGTCCGCATGGAATACCGTTCTGGTTGAACAATTCAAGCCATTCGGATGCCGATTTCCCTTCGAGAGCACGCTCAAGTTCACGATACAGGCTTTCATGATGCTGGGTTCGATTGACATTTGTGCTATAGCGTTCATCTGCGATCAGGTCCTTTCGACCCAGCAGTTCACAAAGACGTGCAAACAGGCTGTCGTTGCCAACAGCCAGCACCAAATACTCACCGTGTTTTGCCTGCAGGCCGGAGAAAGGCGTGATCGATGGATGCCGCATTCCAATAGGACCGGGTATCTGTCCGTCCGCAAAAAACCGTCCGATCGCATTTTCCAGCATGGCCACCTGGCAATCCAGCATGGCCACATCCACTTTTGTCCCGCGCCCGGTGACTTCACGATCATACAAGGCTGCCAGGACTCCCGAAAGACCAAAAAGTGCCGCTGCAATGTCACCCAGAGAAGTGCCCACCCGTACCGGGCGATCTCCGGCATGCCCGGTCAGGCTCATGATGCCGCCCATCGCCTGTGCTACAAGGTCGTAGGCTGGACGGTCCCGGTAGGGACCGGTATGACCGAATCCCGAGACCGCAGCATAAATCAACCGGGGATTCTCTTCGCTAAGACGATGCCAGCCGAAATCAAGCTTCTCCATGGTACCGGGTTTGTAATTTTCTACCACGACGTCTGCCTTCTTCACTAGTTTCAGGAAAATTTCCCGATCTTCCGGGTCCTTGAGATTCAGAGCAATGCTCTCCTTGCCTCGATTGATGCCTGCAAAATAAGCTGACTGCCCTTCGACAAACGGACCGAAATGCCGGGCGTCATCACCCAGGCCGGGCCTTTCGACCTTGATCACCCTGGCACCCATTTCAGCCAGCATCATGGTCAGGTAAGGGCCCGCCAGAACCCGGGTCAGGTCAACCACAACCACTCCCTGCAAGGGAGCCTGGCGAACCGGGTTTTTCAAGGAGGACTCATCCATTTTCCAATGCCTGCCGCACCCAGGACTGAAAGAACACCGTTCCTGGTTCACGCTCGGGGGATAGCACGCCGCGGTCATAATGACCAGCCTGCAAATTTTCCTGAACCCGGGTGCAGATCTCAATATCTTCCTGCATGACCTGATTGGAGAATCGGACCGCCTCGGTTCGTTCCCTGTCGTCAATCTCCGGTCGAAACCAGAACCATCTATCGGTTCTTGACTGATCAACCTCCAGAGGCCGAATACGCTCTACGTTAAAGCTGTCTTCCCCCAAATGCATGCGCAGGCCGGGAAATTTATAGATCCAGTATCCGGGACTTCCGCTCTCGCGATTGACCACTTCAAATCCTACCGTATTGCCCATCCTCATGGGCAGTGATTCGAATCTCCGACATCAGTGAACGACTCAAGTCACGGTGTATCGTAGCCAGATGATGCCCTTCTGCCGAGTTATCACTGTAATTTTTCCAGTTCGCCATGAATGTATTGGAAAGCCTGACATGAAACTCCATCTCCAGGACACCCGGGGATTGCTCTGCCAGCCTGACCGCTCCGCCCAGCCACTCGTTCAGTCTCTGGCACTGGGTATCCAGGCAGGCAAACACCAGGGAATTCCATGTTTCGACCCTGACCGGAAACAATCTGTATCCTGTCTTGTCGAAATCCCGGTCAAAACCGGGAGCATTCAGAAGCTGTCCGTCCAGATCATAACTCCACGCATGATAGGGGCAGGTAAAGTGCGTCCGTTTTCCAGCTGGCTTGATACATACGGGTGATGCCCGATGCCGACAAGCGTTCAGATAGCCCCGGAGTCGATGGGATTGATCCCGACAGACCACTATCGATTGGCCGGAAATATCCGAGGCTACATACTGACCGGATTCACCGAGCTCGGCTTCAGGGCAGATAAAGTGCCAGCTGCGTCTGAATATCCGGTCTCTCTCCCTGCGAAAAATTTCGGGATTGCAGTACCCGTTAGCGGGCAGGGATTCGGTCAGGTTTGCCACGTCCAGGCCATGCATCATTTATCGACTATAAACTCTCTTGACAAGCATGCTTGAATCCCAAGGCATCGGATAATGTCAGGAAAAATACCGAGTGCAATCGTCACATCCACCGCGAGCCGGCCAAATTGGTGCAGGCATGGATACTGCACTTCCTGAACGAGAGTGACTCGACGCGTCAAAATGCAAGCCAGAATCCCGCGAGGCATTCTAAATTGCGGATTCAAGCTCATCGTTCAATGCCGGAACAGCAGTGAACAAATCCTCATTCCAGCCATAGTCCGAGACCTGAAAAATCGGCGCGTCCTCATCGGTATTTATGGCTACGATAATTTTGGAATCCTTCATTCCGGCAAGATGCTGGATTGCGCCTGAAATGCCCACCGCGACATACAAATCGGGCGCAACCACCTTGCCGGTTTGACCGACCTGGTAGTCATTTGGAACAAACCCTGCATCCACCGCCGCTCTCGAGGCCCCGACTGCGCCGCCCATGTTGTCAGCGAGCTTCTCCAGCATCTCGAAATTCTTGCCTTCCTTCATGCCGCGCCCCCCGGAAACAACGACTTTCGCAGAAGTCAGTTCCGGGCGCTCGCTGAGGCTCAGCATCTGCTCAATGAATTGAACGTTCTGGCTTGCGTCTGTCGCTTCGACATTCTCCACTGTGGCATTTCCGCCCTCCGTTGATGCAGATTCAAACGATGTTGCACGTACCGTGATCATCTTGATTGAATCGCTGGATTTCACGGTAGCGAGTGCATTGCCGGCATAGATGGGCCGTACGAAAGTATCCGCGTTTACGACATCGCTGATATCGGAGATGGCCTGAGCATCACAAAGCGCAGCCGCATAAGGAATCAGGGCCTTGCCAAACGTGGTAGCTGCGGCCATCACATGGGTATAGTTTCCCGATAGCGACTCAACCAGACCGGCAAGGTTTTCCGTGATGTGGTTTTCGAAGTCTGCGTGTTCACAACAGAGTATCCTGTCTACACCGGAGACTTTGCTCATCGAGTCGGCGATCCCTGAGCAGTCATGCCCGGCAACCAGAACATCGACTTCACCGCCGATCTGCCGGGCTGCGGTTATGGTGTTGAGGGTCGCAGGTACTACTACACCTTTTTCGCATTCTGTAACAACGAGAGTCCGCATCTAAATCACCTTTGCTTCATTTTTCAGTTTGTCAACCAACTCGGACGCACTCGAGACCATGACTCCGGCTTCGCGGGTTGGCGGTTCATGCACTTCGATTGTCTGCACACGAGGAGTGATATCAACCCCCAGGTCATTGGGAGTCAGTTCCTCGACTGGCTTCTTTTTCGCCTGCATGATATTTGGCAGGGAGGCGTATCGAGGTTCATTGAGCCGGAGGTCGGCGGTCATTACGGCCGGTGCAGTCAGTTGCAGCTTCTCCAGACCCGAGTCAATTTCCCGGACAATTTCAAACCCGGCATCGTTGACGGCAATGCTCGATATGTAGCTCCCCAAAGGCCAGCCCAGCAGTGCCGCCAGCATCTGGCCGGTCTGGTTATTGTCATCGTCAATGGATTGTTTTCCCAGAAGCACCAGGCCTATCGATTCCCTCTCTGCGATCTGCTTGAGGATCTTCGCCAGCGCCAGAGGTTCCGGTGAAGCATCACAAAGTACGTGTATGCCTCGATTCGCTCCCATGGCGAGTCCATTTCGAATGGTCTCGACGCATTTTGCCGGGCCAGCCGAGACAACAATTATCTCTTCAGCATTACCCTTCTCCTTGAGCCGCAATGCCTCTTCGACGGCAATCTCGCAAAACGGATTGATAGCCATCTTGATGTTGGCTGTTTCGACCCCCGAGTGGTCATCTTTGATGCGAACGCGAATATTCGCATCAATAACGCGTTTGACTGGCACAAGAATTTTCATAGTCAGGACAAGATGATTAAATAATTAGTGAGAAACAGTGGGCGCATGTTCGACCAATCCCTTGTGCGTCAAAAAGTATCATTACCACCGCAGAAAGAGCAGCTGCGAGGCCGACCGTTGAAGGTGTTTTGGCTACTGGAGGTGCGATTCATTTCAACCAGAAGGCCCGCTTCCAACCATTTTTGCCTTCATGCTTTATCTCCTCAATGACCACGCGGAATTCATCGTCAAGCGATGACACACTGCACTATCAATAAACACGCCGTTACCGCCCATTTTCCTGGAGACATCCTTGTTCAGTTGCCGCAACACCTCACCGGAAAACTGATCGGCATTTATCGCTTCCGTGTCTTCTCCACAAAGCTTCCGGGAACTGTATACTTGACGGCCCCAATTTACAACAACAGATGCCAAACTTCACGGCTAGCTGCGTTTCCGATAGAGCAATTGACATGGGGAGCGAATTCTACATCAAACCGCAACAGGAATACACAATATGAGAACAGGGATGATTCAATCTCGAATCCGTAAAAGCCGAACCCTGAAATCAATCCAGGATTGATCCGCTCCGACAGTACCGCAATATTTTCTCGATAGGGCAAATCAATGGAGAAAATCATGTAAAGCACATTTCGGCGCACACCATCTATCATCCCTGCATTTAAGACCTCATTATGATGCCCCAATTCCACTCTGAAGTGCAACACCCTGGCAAGCGGTGGCGTGCTGCAAAAGGCCAGCAAGTATTTTCGGTTACTGAAACAGAATCGACGAAACGCTGAAAGGTCGAATTCATCGCTTATAATCCGAATCGCTTCAAGACCTTTCTGCCACCATTCATAATCAGCCACATCATTCTGATCCGCCCGTCACTGATGACCGACTCCTACCTCAAATACCTGGATACGGCAACCCTCGTCGCTGACAGGGCCCGAGAGATCATCAGGCAGCGATTTCGCAGCCACTCCGAAATTGACATCAAGCCAGACGGCTCACCGGTCACCCCAGCCGATCTCGAAGTAGAAAACATCGCCCGGAGCGTGATTCTGGAAGCTCATCCCGCGCATGAATTCTTCGGCGAGGAAACCGGACATACCGGACATTCCCGGGAATGGTTATGGGTCATTGACCCAATTGATGGAACCCGAAGCTATGCGTCGGGCAGGCCCACTTTCGGAACCTTGATTGCACTGCTGCATCAGGGCATTCCGGTCATTGGCATTCTCGACCAACCCGTCATGGCAGAGCGCTGGATCGGGGTTGCCGGCCAGGAAACAACCCTGAACGGCGGCCCCTGCACCACAAGCTCCGTTCAGGAAATTGGCAGGACTCGACTCTCCATTACCTCGCCCGACATGTTCGACGACACGCAAAAACACAAGGTTGAGGCCTTGACTGGACAGTGCGGTTTTCGCTCGTTCGGGGGCGACTGCTATAATTACGGCCTGCTTGCTTCGGGCCACTGTGAGCTGGTCTGCGAGGCAAGCCTGAAACCCTACGACTACTGTGCCCTGGTTCCGATTGTCGAAGGAGCGGGCGGTGCAATCAGCGACTGGCATGGAAAGGCTCTGGGCATGGATTCTTGCGGTGAAGTTCTGGCTGCTGGCAACCCCCGGCTCCTCGAACAGGGACTTCTGTCCTTGCAGTAGACGCCCTCTCAGCCAATCCGCATTCCCGCATGCCATTCATCAAGGAGCTGTCAATTGTCTGAATACGTCTTTACCCTGAACGGGGTTGGCAAGTCGGTTCCTCCCAATCGCTGGATTCTCAAGGACATTTACCTGAGCTTTTTTCCTGGGGCAAAAATCGGCGTGCTGGGCTACAACGGCGCCGGCAAGTCTACGCTGCTCAAAATCATGGCCGGAATCGAGAAGGATATTGTTGGAGAAGCAAGACCGCAGCCCGGCCTCAAGATTGGCTATCTGGCGCAGGAGCCGGAACTCGACGACCAAAAGAACATTCGCGAAGCCATCGAGGAAGGACTGGCCGACATCAAGTCAGCCCAGGACAGGCTGCAGGAAATCTACGCGGCCTATGCTGATCCCGATGCAGACTTTGAAGCCTTGGCCAATGAACAGGCCCAGCTCGAGAGCATCGTGCAGGCAGCAGATGCCCATAACCTTGACCACCGCCTTGAGATTGCGGCAGAAGCGCTCAGACTGCCCCCGTGGGATGCCCGGATCTCGACCCTGTCTGGAGGCGAACGGCGGCGGGTTGCGCTTTGTCGACTACTGCTGTCAAATCCGGACATGCTAATCCTTGATGAACCCACCAACCATCTGGATGCCGAATCGGTGGCCTGGCTTGAGCATTTTCTGCATGGCTTTGCCGGGACCGTGGTTGCAGTAACCCACGATCGATATTTCCTGGATAACGTTGCAGGGTGGATACTCGAACTGGATCGAGGCCAGGGCATTCCGTGGAAAGGCAATTATTCCTCCTGGCTTGAGCAAAAGGAGAAGAGGCTCGAGCAGGAACAAAAGGCCGAGTCAGCACGCATCAAGAGCATGAAAAGCGAGCTTGAGTGGGTGCAAGCCAATCCAAAGGGGCGTCAAAGCAAAAGCAAGGCCCGCATCAAGCGGTTTGAGGAGCTGAGCTCAAGCGATTACCAGAAGCGTGCGCAGACTAACGAAATCTATATCCCGCCGGGCCCCCGTCTGGGGGATATGGTCATCGAAGCCACGGATATCTCCATGTCTTTCGATGGCAAGCTGCTCTATGAAAATCTCAGTTTCAGTCTGCCAAAGGGCGGAATTGTTGGCGTCATCGGGCCGAACGGTGCCGGCAAAACCACCCTCCTGAACCTGATGACCGGCAAGATCCAGCCTGCATCGGGCACCTTTCAGATCGGCGATACCGTAATCGCGAGACAGGTCGATCAATCCCGAGAATTGCTCAACGACAAGAGCACCGTCTTTGAGGAAATTACCGGCGGACAGGATGTAATGATGGTCAACGGGTTCGAGATGCCGTCACGCCGGTATGTCGGACGCTTCAACTTCAAGGGACCCGATCAGCAGAAAATTGTCGGCACTCTGTCGGGAGGCGAGCGAAACCGCGTTCACCTTGCAAAGCTCTTGGCCAGCGGTGCAAACCTGTTGATGCTCGATGAACCAACCAACGACCTCGATGTCGAAACGCTCCGGGCCCTGGAAGAGGCGATTCTGGACTTTCCGGGCTGCGTGGTTGTGGTCTCTCACGACCGATGGTTTCTGGATCGAATTGCCACGCACATGCTGGCTTTTGAAGGCAATTCAGAGATCGTCTGGTTTGATGGCAACTACTCGGAATACGAGCAGGACTACAAGCGACGCCATGGCGGGGAAATCAAGCCTAACCGCATTCGCTACAGGTCGCTCAAAGCCTAATCTCCCAAATCGAGAGGTCCGGACCGCAGGATCATTCAGCGTGATTTCATCCAGGCTTGCTTGGCCTCCTGATAGCGCTCCAAGGCCCTGTGCCGGGTTTGCTTGAGGTCGATAACCGGCAGTGGATAGTTCCGGTTGATTGATGAACTGTTCCAGTCTGGCCATGTCCATGGCTCATGTATGTATCGAGTCGGCACTGCAGACAATTCCGGCACCCAGCGCCGGATATAGTCGCCGTCGGGATCAAATCTCTGGCCCTGGCTTTTCGGTGAAAAGATCCTGAAATAAGGAGCCGCATCGGGACCGCAACCTGCGACCCATTGCCAGCCCATGGAGTTGTTGGCGAGATCGGCGTCAACCAGGGTATCCCAGAACCAGCGCGCACCTTCCAGCCAGTGCACCAGCCCGTTCTTGCTGAGCAGCGAAGCGACGATCATGCGCAAACGATTGTGCATCCACCCGGTCTGCCATAACTGGCGCATGCCTGCATCAACCAGCGGAATCCCGGTCTGTCCGGCTTGCCACCTCTCGAGCAGTTCCTGGTCATCATCCCAGGCAAAGGCGCCATACATGGGATCGAGAGGGCTATCACTCATTCCCGGGTGATGGCGGAGGAGGTGATGGGCGAAATCCCTCCAGATCAATTGACGCAAATACGGCCAAAATGGACTCTCATCGGGCGGGTCATGCATCCGGTTGTCGCTACTTCGAATGTGAAGCCAGACCTGCCTGGGCGATACTTCGCCAAAATGCAGGTGTGGAGAGAGCCTGGATACTCCTTCATGATTCGGCATGTCCCGATCATGTCCGTAGCTGTGCACTGCATGCCCGGAAAACAGCTGTAGTCGTTGCTGGGCGCCTTTTTCTCCCGGCTGCCAGTCCTCGCGGAATTGCGAATACCATTGAATGCTGTCCAGGAGTCCCAGTTCTTCGACCCGCAGCGATTGGGGCTGAGGGCTGGGCGCAGGCACGCATGCGGGTTCATCGAGTAGCGGTTCGGGAGGCGCCAGTGAAGCATGTCGCTTGCTGAAAGGGGTATAGACCCGGTATATTCCTCCGTCTTCCTTGAGAACTTTCTCCGGCTCTCGCAGCAAGGCCCCCGCAAAATCGACAGTCCTGATCCCGAGCTTCTCCAGTTCTTCCTTGACTTTTCGATCGCGCTTGACAATGGCGGGTTCATAGAGTCGGTTCCAGCACACGGTTTTTGAACCGGTTTCCATACAGACTTCGATCAGGGATTTCAGGCTGTCTCCCTGTCGAATAATCAAGTCGCCCTGTTTTTCCCGTACTTGCCGCCCGAACGCACTCAGACTGTGGTGCAGCCACCAATTACTGGCAGCTCCAGGTTGCCAGGGGTGTTCTTCATGGGGCGCATGAATGTAAAGCAGGACCACTTGATCGGAGTGATCAACGGCATGGCGGATCGCTGGATTGTCGCAAAGCCTGAAATCTCGACGTAGCCAGACTACATTTACTGTCATGTTAGTGTTCTTCTTGACTGCATGTAACATTTTGCCCGGGGTTATGCCTCCTGCTTTTTTGCGCACTGGATAAAGCAGCCGGGCCAGGAAACAGTGTCTGTGCACGCAGCGGCGGTTTTCTGTCAGCCGGAATGATGCACATAACGTGCTATTATATTATTGATTAGCATGAATTATTCATCGAATGCATTATGCATTCAAAAATTGATGGCTCGATAAAATGCTTGAATGGACGAAAATGTCCGGCAATCTGGAATATAATTAGCCTATCTCATTCGGGACGATGCCTGGCGTTTCGCATTGACATGTTATTAGACCTGATCATTTTCCTGTCATCTCTACTGTTTGGTTCAATGGTATTTTTCAGTGCCATGGTAATGCCGGCAGTCTTCCGGTCGCTGGACAGGCAGCCAGCCCAGCTTCTTGCGCATCGGTTATTCCCCCTCTACTACATCTGGTGCATTGTGCTCAGCGCTTTGCTGACGATTATTGCGGCCTTTCAGTTTCATGCCCTGATGGTGCTCATGCTGCTCATTCTTGCTGGATTTGTGTACGCTCGACAATATCTGCTCAAAAAGTACAGTCAGGCCAAGGCGAAATGGCTCGAGACTGACTCTCCCCAGGACAAATCCCGATACAAGTCACTTCATCGACAGAGTGTCATCATCAATGTCTTTCAGATGATCGCACTGCTGTTGATCGCAGTTGCAAACGGGCTGTTCTATCCAGTTATTTCAACATAGAGCATGTCCGAAACCGCTCGAGTTCGGCGCAGGAATCGTCGAAGGGGTTCGAGTTCATCACGCCGTTATGACATGACGGTGCCCTCCCCCTGCCTTTTCGTATGCACCTTTGATGGCCGTCCATACTGCAAGGGATGCTATCGCAATGCCGATGAAATCCGTGACTGGATGATCATGTCCAGAGAGCAGAAACTGCACGTGCTTGACCAGCTCGACGCCAGACGCAAGCAGGACACTGCCCGCAATCTGTCTTGATTCCTGAACCAGGGGGCAGCTGGCCGGAACCGGCTGCAGGATTAAAACTCCATTACTGATAGCCAAGCCCGGATTGGGTATCTCCCATGATCATCTCGATGACCTTGGCAAGCGCTTCCTGATGGGTGCTTCCGTTCAGTTTTTCCATGCGATACAGGTCAATCTGACGATCAGCGCAGGTGCCTTCACGAATAATCGATGTGCAACGATACAGTTCTTCAACGCAATCGAGGGCATGGGCATCGTCGATCAATTGATCGAGCAGTGCCCTGGTAAAATCATCAATGTCAATACGCCCGCTCTCATCGCCGTGATCACCGAAGAATGAGAGCACGCCATAGCGCTGGGCAATCCAGCGATTTTCCATGATGATTTCAGTCATGGGCTCAGGCAGAAGATCGCCTTTTTGTTCCTTGCGCATCAGCCAGCGAATCAGGCTGGCGTAGAGGGCAACGATCGACATCGCATCTTCAATACGGGTACAAACATCGCAAATACGCAACTCGATCGTTGGAAAACTGTGAGAGGGCCGTATGTCCCACCATAATTCACTGCCGTCCTTGATAAAGTTCATTGCCCGGTAGGCCTGCAACAACTCATCATAGTCAGCATAGGAATGCATCGGGCCGGGTATGCCGGTTCGCGGCAGGTTTCCAACCAGTGTCAATCGATATGACTTGAATCCAGTTTCGTTACTGGCTGCAAACGGGGATGATGTTGATAATGCATGGAGCAGCGGAAGGTAGCGGCGCAGGGCGGTCATTACCCTAATTCGGATATCCCGATCTCCAAAGCCAGCATGGATATGCATACCGCTGATAATAAAGCGCCTGACGCTAGCCTGATATATTTCAGCGAAGCGGTCGTAGCGTTCCATCGGAGTGGTTATTTGCGATTGCCATGATCCGGTAGGATGAGTGGAAGCGGCCATAATCGTCGCTCCGTATTTGCCGGCAAGTTCGATCAGTGTATTTCGACTCTCAACGAGAAACTGGTGGACCTCGCCCATTGAATTGCAAACGTGGCTGTTGCTTTCAATTTGAGACCGGAACAGTTCGTGAACATACTTGTGGGGACCCTCCGCATTCTTGCAGTCTTCGAAAAACCCGGGATCGGGGTCGGTGACCAGATCGCAGGTCTCGGAGTCAACCAGAAACAGTTCTTCCTCTACTCCGAGGGTGATCGGGAATTTGTCTCGGTTCGTCTTGATATTCATTTTGCCTTTATTCCCAAATGAGATGGATCAGGGACTTTTACATCAAGGGTGCTGCTGTCAAAGCCATTGATGCTGAAACATCAGGCTGACAGGCCATTTTGAAGGATAGCGGGCTTCTGTTCGCTTCCTGTCGCCTTGACAATGAACCCAATCGGTCTACCGCCGCGGTTTTCGCCATGAATCAACCAGAGTAGCCGGATGAGAGCATGCACATCGATGCAGGTTGACTCTCTTTATCCAAAATCTCCTAAATCCGGTCTGAAGCACGACGCCTATGCCGTTAATGAATGCATAGCTATCAGCAATGAACAGTAGTATCAGCACACCTGAATCATAAGCAGGATAATGGGACAATGCAACCCATCTGCCAGTTCGCAGCAAGAGTCTTGGTGAATGTTGAGAGACCGAAAATTCTGCCATCCATCATGCGGGGGCATCAAGATGATCTCGTCAAGTGCTTGTACAGACTGCTCGCTCGAAACCCGATTTTACGCGGCAATCGTCCATCAATGAACAATAGCCCCAGACCGATGATTGCGGCGCCGATCAGCTCCTGGATAAGCAGCGGCTCCTTCAGAAACAGGCTTCCCAGCATTAACGCAGAAACGGGTATCAGCAGGGTTACCAGCATTACATTCGAGCCGCCGGCAGATGAGAGGAGCCGGAAAAAAACGAGATAGGCGAGTGCTGTTCCAAACACGGCAAGGGTGACAAGGGCAAGCCAGGTCTGGATGCTTGGGAAAGCCAGTTCCCAGGGTCGTTCCAGAAAGGAAGCCACAACCAACATGATTACTGTGGATGACAGCAGCTGGCAGGTCGCATTGAGTAGCGGAGGATGCCCCATCAGGTATCTGCGCCCCCAAAGTGCGGCGAACGCATAACTGAGTGCACCAGCCATGCACAATCCAATTCCCACTATGCGCATACTGCCGTGAGCCAGACCCGGCAGAGCGATCTGGACTACGCCAAGCACCCCAAGCAAGACTCCAGTCATGCGATATGCGGTTAAGCGTTCCTCCTTGAAGTATGCCATTACCAATGCCGTGAACAGGGGCGTCATGGCATTGATGATGGAAGCCAGGCCAACACTAACCATTGTCTGTCCGGTATTCAGGAAACTGAAAGGGAGTACGTTGTTCAATATCCCCATGATCAGAAATGGAATCCATGCTGATAGTCCGCTTGGCAGCGAATAGCCAAGATAGATGATCAAGGGCAAGAGAATCAGCGCTGCCAGCCCAACCCGGACTAGAACAATCGTCAAGGGAGGCATTTCAATTATGGCAACTCCGACGAAAAAGAAAGCACTGCCCCAGAGCACAGAAAGCAGCACCAATAGCGCCCACTCGGCGAGATTCATCGATTTGGGTTGTTGCGGGGGCAATTCGGATCTTTCTCGGGCACTCGACACAAGTCAGCACTCACCGGTCTACAATTTGGTCTTACATATAGTCTATGCCATGTTGGTTGATCAAATGGTCCACCGGGCAGGCCCTCCTGAACACAACGAAGCATTGAAGCCGGGCTTGAGCGCCTCCTCGCAAAAAAAAAAACCGGCCTCCTCACTATGCAAGGAGGCCGGGGCCAACGGGGGAGGTTATGCTGTTTTGGTGAACTCTGGATAAGCTTCCATGCCGCAATCTGCCAGATCCATGCCGTCGTATTCCTGCTCATCGGAGACACGAATTCCAACCGTAACCTGCAGTATTTTCCAGACAATAAAACTGACCGCTCCAACCCATACGATTATGGTCAAAGCACCGGCGACCTGCCCGGCAAAGGTCGCACCGCTGTTGGTCAATGGGACTAGCAAGAGGCCCAGAATTCCGCAGGTGCCATGCACTGATATTGCGCCTAACGGGTCATCAATCTTGAGCTTGTCGAGTGCCATGATGCTGAACACGGTCAAGACGCCGCCTGCCGCACCAAAAATAACGGCCAGGATTGGAGTGGGGGCGAGTGGTTCAGCGGTAATGGCAACCAGTCCCCCCAGAGCGCCGCTCAGCATCATGGTCAAGTCCGCCTTTTTGAACATCAGTTGGGCGGTGACAAGTGCTGCCAGGGCACCGCCAGCTGCGGCGGCATTGGTATTCAGGAAAACCATGGCCACCGCGTGGGCATTCGCAATATCGCCGAGCTTGAGAACTGATCCGCCATTGAATCCGAACCAGCCCATCCAGAGAATGAGTGTACCCAGGGCTGCAAGCGGCATATTCGCGCCGGGTATTGCATTGACCCGGCCGTCTTTGCCGTATTTTCCCTTGCGCGGTCCCAGCAGGATGACCCCGACCAGTGCTGCAACTGCTCCAGCAAGGTGCACGATGCCCGAGCCTGCGAAATCGCTGAATCCAAGATCGCCCAGGCTGTACAATCCGAAAACACTCGCGCCACCCCAGGTCCAGCTTCCCTCCATCGGGTAGATAAACGCAGTCATTACGACAGCAAAGGCCAGAAATGCCCAGAGCTTCATCCTCTCGGCAACGGCGCCGGAAACGATCGACATTGCTGTAGCCACAAATACCACCTGAAAAAAGAAGTCTGAAGCACCGGAGTATATTGAACCGCCCTCTATGCCATCCTCTCTGGCCTGGAAGTCGCCCAATACCGAGCCGACATCAATGTCGCTCATGCCATTAAGAAAATAGCCTCCACCGTACATCAGCTGATAGCCGCAAACCAGATAGGCGGTACATGCAACCGCATAGAGTGCCACGTTCTTGGAGAGAATCTCCGCAGTGTTCTTGGACCGGACCATTCCCGCCTCCAGCATGGAAAAGCCGGCAGCCATCCACATGACCAAGGCGCCACAGATAAGAAAGTAGAAAGTATCCAGTGCGTACTGGAGGTGAAAGACACCATCCATCAAATTAATGTCAGCCATTTGTATGCCTCTTTTGAATTTTCAATTGGAATGGAAGAAGCCTGCTAGATGGCAGCTGCATCCATTTCTCCAGTTCGGATTCGAACCACTTTTTCGATTTCGTAGACAAAAATCTTGCCGTCGCCAACCTTGCCGGTGTTTGCGATCGAGGCGATCGTATCGACGACCCGATCAGCCATATCGCTGTCAACGGCGATTTCGAGCTTTGTTTTTGGCAAGAAATCGACAACGTATTCCGCACCGCGGTATAGTTCGGTGTGACCTTGCTGGCGACCGGCTCCTCTCACTTCGGTAACCGTCATGCCACTGACGCCGACTTCCGAGAGTGCGTTCCTGATTTCATCGAGCATAAACGGCTTGATAATCGCAACCACTAGTTTCATCGTGTACTCCTGGTCCTGTAGTAATTTCGTGGAATGTTCCAGCCTGGACAATCTGAAATGATGGCCGCTATCATGCTGTGCTGCAACATTCCTGCCTGTCCTGCAAATCTATAAGCAAAATTAATTGAATAACAGTAAAAATATTTTATTGTTAGTATTGCAAATTTATATTGCATCGCAACATAAGCAGATTCTGAATCTCTGCAAGGAACCTCAGGCCGGACGGGCTTGTAAAACCCCAATTCCGACCACTGGAGAGTTGTTCCCTTGAAACATGGCGATGGTCACTGGCCCGATACAGGCATGCCTCAACTGGGCGTATCCTATTACGGTCCAAGGAACTCCGGCTTTCCAAAATGGCTGGACAGCCAGCCACGGCCCATTCGTGAAAGTCTGCAGCTGGATCAGATGCAGAACCTCTTCGAGCCGGGATTTGTCATGGAATCGTTCAAGGAAGATGAACTGAATGATTTGACCCAAGCGTAAAACAGATCGAAATATCCCTAATCTAAACGGTCATTATTGTGCCTCTCAATCGCCCCGCCTGCCATGTAATAGAAGTCCCTGTTTTCTGTTGACTGGTTCTGGGAGAATGAATCCGGAGGCTGGAGCATGGTCGCATTTTATAATGCCGGGGAAGTCGGGAATTCCATGGAGTATCGTACTGACCTGCAGCCAGCATTCGGCCGTTTCCCGGATTCGCTTGTCGTGATCATTCCAGTGTATCAGATCAACTGGCTGGGGTTTTCCGTATAAGCCTGCCAGGCTGTTCAGTCTGTCGGTTTCCCGTTTTCGCTTTTTGAGGTTTTGCCTTGCATCCTGCTGAACCTTTTCTACGTGATCACGAAATTCGAGACTCGCCTGATTCGCGACCGGAACTTTCAATTCTCCGGATTGCGCGGCCCGGAGAAGCGCAAGGGACGATTCATGCTCGTGAATGCGGACATCCTTTCTGGCCAGGTCGCGAACAATGTCCGGAATTACGCAAGTATCCGGACACAGGACAGGGATATCCATAAGGGTCAAAATCCCGACAAATCCCGGGGGGAAGCAATGTGGCTGTTGATGTGGCTATTGGGACTAGGCAACCGCCCGTGATTCAAGCAAGTCCATTGAATACTGATAGCTGTCAACAAGATCGGCTGCGGTTTCAGGAGGCCATTTTTCTGCCTCAACGAGCCATCGGCCGAGAAGATAGGTGCTGAACCTGGAGTTTGTGTCGTAGGCAGCAGAGATAAATTTGAACCAACGCTCCCTGTCCATTGGATGATCTGCACCTGTCGATTTGTTGGCACACGCCGAAAACGTGTGAAGTGTGGAAGCGGCTTCACTGGATACCCAGTCGGTGATTGATTGTTTGCGTGGCGTCAGAGTTATGCCTAGTTTCAGTTCCTGGGCGGCAGGATTGACAATCCGCTCAATAAAGTCATTGAGGACGTCGTTGTATCCCGAAATGCCAAGATCCTGTTCTTCTAGTGGGACAATGTTCATGACTTCATATCCATCTGTTCGTTCACGGAGCGTCAGACTAGATGCGGCAATGTTGTCTGATGGGGATCTCTGAAATGCCAGGTATTCGCGCGTCGACTTGTGAAGCGCAAGTTCGCTTTCTTCAGCGTGGCGCCAAGGGGAGGTGGCATTCCTGTACAAAGCCTCGCGGAGCACCGCATGTCGAGCATCGCAGGAAGTCAGGATCAAGTCCTGGAAAACCTCGATAAAAATGTTTTCATCATTACTCATGGTGCCATCCTGTACTTGCTGGCAAGATTCAAAATCAAATCCCTGATATTATAACGATTTAAGTCACATGCAGTAGCGATAGATTGTTAAGAATTCAAGCAGGAAATGGATTCCGGAATAAAGAGAAAAAGAGCAACCAGTGAGCCCAACAAAATCGAACTGTCTTCACCGGGTTCAGGCCAATCCTGACAAGGCGCCAGTTACCATTTCAACGCAGCTTTCGCCATCAGGAAGTCAGGCTATCACAATCAGGCGTGAAACCTTCCTGTCAGCAAAAAAGGCCGCTGACGAGCAACCAGGGCAAGTATTGAGAAGTATCCGATGCAGTGTGGAAAAGCATGAACTTCCTGGTATTGATGAGGACGATATGATATTGAGACACCGAAAGCATGCGCCCTGATTACCCGCAGCCTTCCGTCTCCTCGCTGCTACCAACAGAACCTGATATTGTGGAAGGGTTCTTCAGGATTCCGCCCCGGTCAAGCAGATAGGTGCGGAAGGACGGGATGGGGCAGACAAACCGGTCAATGGACTCCTCGTGCAGCGCTCCCCTGTGCACCAGATGAACGAAGAAGGAGCCGGCATCCATCCCGACAGGAAAGCGGTATTTCCGGGGATCCGCCTCATGCAGGCTGTCCATCAGGTACTCGATCCGGGCACGACTGTGACGGCTGTCCAGTTCCGCCATCACCCTGGCGGTCAGGTTTACGGACTTCTTCATCTCGGTCGAAAACTGGTGACCGTTGTATCCGTCCCTGCCGGTCCTGATCTCGGTGCGCACTTGTTCCAATTCCGCAGTGCCGAGATCGCCGCCTGTCCGCAGCGCTTCCCTGCCAAGCGCCTTGAGAAAGAT
>JAPOSW010000072.1 GCA_026709505.1 Gammaproteobacteria bacterium
CTTGGCTGCCGTTGATGACTGGCAGCCAAGGATTTATGCGGGTGAAAAACAGTGATTGCTGGTATTGGTTTTGGTGGCAGTACAGGGACATCTCGGCCGAAAAACTGTTGTGCCAAATAACGGTACAGTTGTTGTGCATTATCGGCACCTCCTTCGCGCAGGAACCGCCAACACTGGCGGCATACATCCATCGATACTGTACTTTTGTGCAAAAGATTCAGGTCTTCAGTATTATCACCTGAAAACATGAGTAAAGCGATTCCGCTACTGCGACACAATTCGACAACACGCTCTGTACCATAGGGCCAGTAACTTTCTCCCCCCAGATGATCAATAACGATCACTTGGGCATGTTGCAGTACTTGATCAATATACAGGTCGATGGAGGCGTGCTGTCGAAGGTACAAGTAATTGGCTAAGCGCACTTCGGGATAGTTCTTTAAAATGGAGTCACCACTTACCAGCGGATGCTGTGCAGCAAGCAGGGCTAGGGTGGTGTCAGCCGCACTGAGAATGACCAACTCGGCGGGGGTCTGGTCCAGACGCATGATGACCGAGTCATCATCGACAAAACCACCTGGTTGTGCGGCTAACATGTGCATCTTCTAATTCTCAAACATTCAGCTCAGTTTCTATCCATTTCTGTATTTCGTGTGAATTTAGGTCCTTGCCAATCATCACCAGACGAGTATAGGGAGTCAAACCAGTTGGCCAGCGGCAGTCAAAATAACTGTCAAAACGAGTACCAACGCCATGCACCACTAAACGCATGAGCTTGTCCGGTAAGGCAACGAAGCCCTTGATACGGTACAAGGTCTTCTCTTTAACCAGCTGTTCCAGAGCCGCAAATAGGGGTGCTTTCTCTACTGCTGCCAGTTCGATCACAATCGTATCGAACTGGTCATGAGCATGATCCTCATGGTGATCGTGATCATCATGTCCATGTACCTGATCATGATGACTTGTGCGCAGATGAATATTCTCCTCGGACGCACTGTAAAGCCCCAACAGCAAATTCATATCAATACCGTCTCTAGTACTCTGGATGATTTTTACCTGATCCGGCAGTTGCTTTTTAACTATGCTGGTAACTTTGGCGGTCACTACTTCATCAACCAGATCGGTTTTGCTAAGTATGACCAAGTCGGCAGCACCGAGCTGATCTTCAAATAATTCATGTAATGACGATTGGTGGTCCAGGTAGTCATCAGCAAGTCGTTGCTCCTGCACGGCTTCGGGATTGGCAGCAAATCGCTCCTCTGCTACCGCTGGCGTGTCAACCATGCATATCACTGCATCCACCGTACAGGCATTTCTAATTTCCGGCCAGCGAAAAGCCTGAACCAATGGTCTAGGTAGCGCCAACCCAGAGGTTTCAATCAGTATATGGTCAACCTCATCGCGGCGCTCGATTAGTTTTTGCATCAGGGGGTAAAACTCTTCCTGTACAGTGCAGCAAAGACAACCATTGTTTAACTCATATAGATTCCCGGTTTCACCACTCCCCTGTTCACAACCAAGTCCACAATCCTTGAGAATCTCGCCATCAATACCGAGTTCGCCGAACTCGTTAACAATGACAGCAAAGCGTATGCCTGCGGTATTTTTAAGAAGATTTCTCAATAATGTCGTCTTGCCGCTACCCAGAAAACCGGTTATAACTGTTACAGAAATTTTGCGATGGAACTTAGTACTCATATTCAGGCACCCTTGGAAATAGTTTCGAAATACCAGGTCGAAAGGCGGGAGATTTGTTCACTCTTGAAAAGTATCTCCCCAGCTCGGTTTGCGCCTTGCACTGTTATACAACGCGACAGAATATGACCCATCCAATCCAGCAGCCATACTCTTGGCCTATTTCAGACATTGGAGAGACATGGACTTGGAGGGTCCTGATGTCCAAACTACGTAATTCCCGTTAACCCAAACCAATGCCGACTATGCCAGTTTAGGGGCTGACAAAGTCGACACCCCAGATAAGAGAAATTGGATTTATGGGCACTATCTCTAACGATTTCATGAGCAGTCATGACCATCATCGATATTTCTCCTCATTGGAAGATCCCTCATTGCAGCAGGACCAAGGCAATATATATGATTGCTGCTGGTGCTCGCCGACCATGGCTTGCACTTGATAAACTTGTTGCAAATTAGCTGGAGTGAGGACTTGTCGCGGCATACCGCTGGCAACCGTGCGGCCCTTGTCCAGCAGCATCAGCCGGTCGCAGAAACGACTAGCCAAAGTAAGATCGTGCAACACAACGATACCTGCTCTACCATCACGACACAATTGACGAAACAATTCCATAACCTGCAACTGGTGGAAGGGATCAAGTACAGAAACCGGCTCGTCGGCAAGCAACAAGGGTGTCTGGACCGCTAGGGCCCGCGCCAAGCGTACACGGGCGAACTCTCCACCGGATAGTTCCGATACAGGTCGATCATCCAGACTACTTAGGCCAACCTGTTCAATAGCCATTTTAACCGCTTTCGAATCATAATTTCGATGTCCATTCCGATACCAGGCCAAACGATGAGGCAGACGGCCTAGTGCGACATAGTCTCGCACTGCGATTGGCCAGCCGGTCTGAACAGACTGTTCCAGATAGGCTATCAATCTAGCTCGCTCGATAGCAGGGACCTGCTGCAATGACCTCCCCATACAACGTATCTCACCCCGATAAGGTAATAATTGGGCCAAGGCTTTCATAAATGTACTTTTTCCAGCACCATTTGGGCCCAGCAAACCCAGCAATTCCCCTTTGTGTAAACATAGCGATATGCCTCCGAGTATTCTGCGCTTTTGCTGCTCTACAAAGACGTTGTCCGCGCTTAACACAGGGGTCGCACTCATGCCAACCTCCACTTCTGTTGTAATACCAGGATGAGAAAGAACGGTGCACCAATCAGCGCAGTAACCACACCAAGCATAATTTCCTGCGTACTGCTTAATAAACGCAGAGCAATATCGGCAAGTAACAATAGTGCTGCACCGCCCAATGCACTGCTTAGCAACAAGCGGGATGGATGGTAATCTACCCAGCGACGCAACAAGTGAGGCACGACCAGCCCCACAAAACCAATTGTTCCAGTCACTGCGACACAAGCACCAACGGATAGAGCAGTACCGACTATGATTTGCCGCTGTAACTTCGGTAGATTCACACCCAGACTCTGCGCCTCGGCCTCGCCCAAGGTTAACGCATCTAGCTTAGCACCACAACTCATCAGCAATACAAGACCGGTCAGCACAAAGGGAAAACACAGTTGAATGTCGTTGAAGCTGCGATAATTTAGCGATCCCAAAAGCCACAGCACCATATCCTGTACATCGGCCGGACTGGGTGCCAGGTTTAGTGCCAGCGAAGTGAGTGCAGCAGCCAAAGACGATAACGCGATGCCGCTAAGGATCAACGTCAGGCTACCGGCATGGTGACGTCCAATCCAGCAAAGCAAAAGGGTCGCAAGTGTAGCACCGGCCATGGCCATAGTCGGCAACAACCACATACTCAACGTACTGAGCCCGAAGTAAAGGCAAATTACCGCACCGAGTCCTGCGCATGAAGAAACGCCAATTAAACCGGGTTCGGCAAGCGGATTACGAAGCAATCCCTGTAATGCAGCCCCAGAAATTCCTAGTGAGGCACCCACTAGCATCGCTAACAGCAATCGCGGCAAACGCAACTCAATCAGGATCAAGTTATGACGCAATGTCTGGCTGGTCTCTTGGCTATTCACCAAGGCGTTGATCATGTCACTGACAGATATCGATACGGGTCCGATACGCAGAGAGACCATCGCCAGCAACAGTAACAAGATGACCAACCCATAATTCAACAGGGGATAACGTCGATACACTGTCTGTCCTTTCACTGACCCTGTCCATTTGCCAAACCCATCACAGCCATTTGTTCGACAAGATATTCTGCAACATGGATAATCTGCCAGTCGGCGCAATAACCTGTGTCAGCAGGTAATAATAGAGTCGGGTACTCATCCAGCAATTGTTGTAGCAACGGATGACGAGACAGCCTGCTGTTGCTATGCGAATTATCACGAACATGACCACTAAGAAGAAAATAATCTGGTGGATGCATAACGATGTTTTCCAACGATAGTTGGCCCCAGCCCTTCAGCCCCAGTGTAGATGCATGGTTTCGAAAACCCAACGCCTCAATGATCATATCGATATACGTACCCGCCCCGCTACTGCCACCATTGGGTCTCAGATATAGAAGGCTCTTCTTGGGTTTGCCTGACATGCTCTCTAATTCCCGCAACGCTTGGAGACGACGCTGCACTTCCAATACCAAAGTGCGACCATGTTCCGAACGTCCGACCAGATCGGCAAACCACTGGGTATTAACGAAAATTTCCTGCCAACTGTTGGAAAGAGGAACCACGATCACGCGAATATCTAACAGGTCGAACTGTTGTTGCTGGGGATGGTTTTGCCAACGTCGTGAAGCCAACACAATATTCGGTTTAAGCTGGATAATCTCTTCGCTTGTAGCGCGATTAGCAGGGTAAGCTTTTGCACTTGCAGCATAGCGAGACCGCTTAGGATCATGACTTTTGTAACTAAGCGAGAGAATCTGTTCAGGTACTGCCAAGCTTAGTACCAGTTGGTCGGCACAAAGGTGAGTCGAGACGATGCTCGGCAACATGTCAGTCTGCCCTGCAGCGGCAGCTGCACTTAGAAGACAGCAGAGCAAACTGATTCGCAAGTTACCCCTCAGCATTAGAAATCTATGCCGGCCTGGGCTTTCACGCCGTCTTGAAATGCGTGTTTAACAGCAGCTATCTCGCTAACGGTATCGGCAACTGAAATCAGTTCCGGTTTCGCTCCACGGCCAGTGATAATCACATTCTGTCTTGGTGCACGCTGAAGGATCGCTTGGATCACATCGGCTATATCCAAGTACTCGTAGGTAAGCATGTAGGTTAGTTCGTCCAGAACTAATAATTGGATTTCTGGGTCTGCTAGCATGCGTCTGGCCTGAATCCAAGCCTCTTCTGCAGCGGATTTATCCTTTTCCCAGTCCTGAGTGTCCCAGGTAAAGCCGGTGGCCATAGCATGATAGTCGAGCTGTGGATGCTGTTGCGTCAGATAGATGACTTCTCCAGTTGCCTGAGTGCCCTTGATAAATTGGATTATGCCAACGCGCATTCCATGCCCCAGAGCACGAAATGCGGTACCAAAAGCTGAAGTAGATTTGCCCTTGCCGTTACCGGTAATCAAAATCAAAACCCCGCGTTCCTGCTGTGCGCGAGCAATCTGCTCATCCACAATCAACTTCTTACGCTGCATGGCGGCATTGTGTTTATCCTTATATTCCATCGGTACGGCCCAACACGAGCATGTTCAACTTACCCCCCATTCCACTCTGAAGTGCAACACCCTAGGGATCGGTGGCGTGCTGCAAACGGCCAACAGGCGGATGGCAATCTCCATACTATCAACCACGGAGAACTGTCATGCCCAAAAGCTGCCGCCAGCTGGCCTGCGATGAACGATGCCAGATCAAGGCCCTGATGTCCAGAGACATCTCGATGCGGGAGATTGCCCGATGCCTGGGCCGGACTCCTGCCACGATCAGCCGCGAGATCGCCCGCAACCGGGGAGGCCGCGGCTATCATCACCGGAAGGCCCAAGACAAGTCCTGTGCCCACCGCCGCGAGGCGTCGAGCGTTCCCCACAAGCTGACCGTCGAGCTGTGGCAGCGCATCCAGAACCTGCTGAAGGAAGGCTGGAGTCCAGAGCAGACCGAGGGCCGCCTAAGGTGCCTGGGCGAGGAGACGGTGGGCAGGGAGTAGATCTGCCGTCAGGTGCAGGCAGATCGCAAGGCGGGCGGCGAGCTGTACCAGCCGAACTGGCAGGACGGGGCCACATTCCGGGTCGGGTGGACATTGCCGAGCGTCCGGCGGTGGCGGAGCAGAAGAGCCGCATCGGTGCGAGGCACCGGGGGGGGGGGGCTGCTGTCCTCGGTGGAGCGGGCCTTCTGGTACACGATTCGGGAACTTCTCCACGCGCCTTTCTCCATGCTTCCAGTTCTATCGCATCATAATCTGGCGGTTCTGGGCATTTAGCTGACATGGTGAATAATGCTTCTAGCCAACCTCCAGTCGCATCTTCTGCGATATTTCCCATCCTTGCGAATTCCCTTGTAGCAGGTCATGAGCACATCATGGGTCTTATTCCTGAAATTATCCAAAAACCTGTTCCATTCACGGATCCTGACTTTTCCGTCAACGGAAATCTTCGTAATGTGTCGTCCGGTTGATTTGACCTTGTAGTCAGACAACTCGCCAACATCACAAAACCTGATTGACGCTTCTTCTGTATTGTCCAGAGCAATCAGTCCGACATTTCCATATGGATCGTTAAACCTGATCGTTGCCCCGGCAATATCGGGCTCAGGTTTCATTCCCTGTAGTTTTGACAAACGGCCGATCTTTTCTGTGCCCGACCATACTTCAACATCAGAAACGGGCTCTGGCACAAAAAGGGCAAGACCAACGGGATGTCCAGTATCGCTGAACATCTTGGCAGTTAAGGAAATGAAGGAATGAAGGCGGTCTTGAAACAGTCTCGCCGTAATGAATGATTCTGGAATAAGCGCAGCCACATAAGGACAATGATCCAGGCATTTAGCAAGAGCAAACTTGTAAAGATCATCATAATCGCAATCAGGAAAGGGCAAGTTCCTTACTGTTGCACTGTTCTTTGCAAGCCAGGGAGGGTTGGTAATGCAAACCTCATAACCAGATGGAAAATTATCCAGGCTATCGTGCAAAATCACATTTTCATCAGCAGGGAATATGTCAAATGATGCGTAACGATTGCACAGCCCCATGCCAGCAAGCTTCTTGATAAGACTGTTGCTTCCCGCAAAGGGTTCAAGGATTTGCTGTTCCGGCAGGTCGGCAAGCCTTGCCCATTCTCTGAATGGACGGCAACTGAACGGGTTGCCCTGAGTGTAATACTGACCGCTTGACCGCTTGGAATCGATTATAGTCACCACGATCTTGAATACTATGATCTCACTTCCCGTATAACAGGCTTCAGATCCAGGCCTGACTCCACCTTGAACTTGAGCATCAGGCTTTCCGGGGTAGACACTGACGCTTGTTTGAAGCGCTTGCTGTCAACAGGCATTGGAGACAACGCTCCGACCACTCTATCCATTTTCCGTTTCATGAACGTCTCGGATGGTAATGGCAATAGTGAATTCTTTGTCAATCAGTTATTTGTCGAAAGCAATCTTGTGACCAGCCATTTTTCTGAAAAGAACATAGTGTGTCCAATGTATCTTTCCTGAAGTTCTCTGCATTCCGTCTGAATGCAGACTCATTGGCATATTTCTGGCAATGCTTACTGTTCCAGTTGTGATACACGCCATTATAACCCCTTTTCAGTTTTCCCAAGCGCCCGCTCTCAACCCCGCGACCCCATGCCGCTTGCAAATCTACCTTTTAGTCAATTGCACAGATCTCCATGGCATAGGATGCCCCAGCAACTCGAGTCAATGCGCCAGATCAAACAAGCCATCAACATCAAGGTGACATTGCATATGATCAGCCAGGTCATCCAGCACATTTTCCACTGATGCGTCATAGCCAAAACCCGATCCCTGCGTCCCGCATTCTTCCAGAAACCGGGTTCTGAATTTGTCATCCGTAAACATGCCGTGCAAATACAGCCCGGTAATCAGGCCATCTTCACTTATCGCGCCTTCTGCCCTGCCATCAACAAAGGCATAGGGTCGGCTGCAATCCTCTCCCGTTGTAGTGCCCATGTGAATCTCATATCCGTCAAAGTTATGCCCCGACTTCGCGTGAACTGCCTTGACTTGCGTCAACTGCTTGTTTTCGCTGAGCGTCGTCCCGACATTGAGTAATCCCAATCCCTGTGTTTTCCCGGGTTTACCTTCTAAACCCTTGGGGTCCGATACAGTTCGACCCAGCATTTGGTATCCGCCGCATATCCCCAGAATTCGTCCACCGCGGCGTTTATGGGCATATAGATCAATATCCCATCCCTGCTGGCGCAAGAAATCAAGATCACCACGTGTCGATTTGCTGCCCGGTATTATGACTAAATCGGCATCTCCCGGTATTGGGCGCCCTGGATGCAGGATCGTTAAACGAACTGAAGGCTCCTGCGATAAAGGATCAAGGTCATCAATATTGGCAACTCGTGACAATTGCAGACATACTACATGAATTGTCCCATCTGAGATGGGGCGAGCAAGATCAGGCGCATCTTCAGCAGGTAATTTCCATGCATCCTTAAACCAGGGCAGTACTCCGAAGCCTGGCCAGCCAGTTTTCGCACTAATCAAAGCGTAACCATCATCAAAAAGTTGGGAATCTCCTCGGAACTTATTGATCAGAAACCCTGAAACCATCTCGTGATCCCGGTAATCAAGCAATTCACAGGTACCCACGATCTGGGCGATCACTCCACCCCTGTCAATATCTCCAACCAGTACAACCGGCACTCCGGCCTTGGCCGCGAAACCCATGTTGGCAATATCGTTTTTCCGGAGGTTGACTTCTGCAGGACTGCCGGCTCCCTCGACCAGAATCAATTCATGCTGATGACGAAGACGTTGATAGCTCTCCAGAACAGATGCCAGCAGCTTTGCCTTGAGTGATGAATAGCTTGCCGCTCCTGTTGATGCAAGGCGCTTGCCCTGAACAATAACCTGAGCCATTTGATCGGTCTCGGGTTTTAGCAAAACCGGATTCATGTCAGTGTGCGAATCGAGCCCGGC
Organism: Gammaproteobacteria bacterium; assembly: GCA_026709505.1. Lineage (GTDB taxonomy): Bacteria > Pseudomonadota > Gammaproteobacteria > Arenicellales > Poriferihabitantaceae > Poriferihabitans. The sequence continues at coordinate 8,781 of JAPOSW010000072.1, forward strand.
TGCTCGAGCCTGCAATGCCTGGGCACGGCCAATTTCTCCGCCATCAACCGTTACAGCCGCATTGTTGGACATGTTTTGCGGCTTAAATGGCGCAACGTCTATTCCACGCTGGCGGGCTAACCGACACAAGCCCGCTACCAGCATCGATTTCCCGACATGAGAACCAGTGCCCTGGATCATCAATGATGCAGCTTCCGGCACTCTCGCTTCAAGGGTAAAATATGATTGAGACTTTTAAAATGCCGAAATACACCTGAACTAGACAAGCCTTACAGGACAAGGTTTCCTTCAATACTTCCAGGGCGGAGGCTTTCTGTCAAAAAATGCCCGTATTCCACTTTGAGCTTCTTCAGTCTCCCATACCTCTGCCAACAGCTCTGCCGTGTATTTTCGATTCTCATCTGCGGACTGTGCTGAAACTCTCCGGAGCAACTGTTTGGTAGTTGCGACTGCGCCCGGGGCACAATCCAGGCAGCTTTGTATCTCGGCTTCGACCACTTGATCGAGTTCTCCGGGATCGACTCTTTTGTGGATTAACCCCATGCTCAGCGCCTCCTGGGCACCAAAAAAGTGTGAATTCAGCAGTATTCTTCTGCAGTTACTCATCCCGAGTCGTTCCATGACATAGGGCGAAATGTTCGCGGGAGTAAGGCCGAGCCGGGTTTCAGTAAGAGCAAAACGAGCAGTTTTCACGCTGATTGCAATGTCGCACACGCAAATCAAGCCGACTCCACCGGCATAGGCTTGACCATTTATTCTTGCAATCGTAATCTTGTCCAGACCGTTCAGGGCCTCCAGCATGTCCGCAAGCATACTGCTCTCGGCCATTCTCTCCTCTCGACTGCGCTCGAAATTTTCCCTCATCCAGCCCAGGTCAGCACCGGCCGAAAAACTCTTCTCTCCGGATCCCGTCAGCACCACTGCACGCACCGATTCAAGGTCTGACAGTTCTTTACAAGCTCCCAGAATTTCCCTCATCATTTGAGAGTTCATGGAATTATGCTTGGCTTCTCGGTTTAAGGTCAGCCAGGCCACGCCTTGCTGATCGGTCTCAAGCTTGATTTCCTTGTATTCCATCGCCTTACCCCTATTCATACTTGCGACTGTCTTCAATAACGATTCCATCATTTGGAATCGAGCCCGGTTCAACCAGCTTGACTGATCCACGCACTCGGCAGAACTCCCTGATGCTTTCGGAAACTGCTTCCTCGAGACCCTGAACACGATTCACGGCTTCACACAGCAAGGTCATATGATCCTGCCGATCTACCCATTCAACGATCAAGCGGGCCTTTTGAATTTCAGGATGACGATCGACAATCCTGTTTACCTGTTCCGGGTGAATGAACATCCCCCGTACCTTGGCGGTTTGATCCGCTCGGCCCATCCAGCCCTTGATTCGCCGGTTGGTTCGGCCACATGGGCTTTGCCCATCAAGAAATGCAGACATATCACCGGTCGCAAAACGAATTAATGGATAGTCCGGATTGAACGATGTCACTACGACCTCACCGACTTCTCCCGAAGGAACGGGATCTCCACTACCCGGGCGTACAATTTCGACATAGACGCCCTCATCAAGAATCAAACCGGTATCCGCAACCGTCTCATAGGCGATCACTCCCAAGTCTGCTGTTGCATAGGCCTGGAGAACATCAATACCGTTCTCCTTGAACTGTTCACGTAAAGTTGGTGGCAATGCTTCACCGGAAACCAGTCCCTTATTGAGACTGGACACATCCATTCCGCTCCCTACAGATTTTTCAATGATGATCTTGAGAAATGAGGGGGTGCCGACATACCCATTCGGTCTTAAGTCATTAATGGTCTGGAGTTGCAGTTCAGTCTGGCCAACCCCGGCTGGAATCACTGCGCAGCCAAGTGCATGGCAACCGCTGTCGAGCATGGCCCCGGCTGGCGTCAGGTGATAGGAGAAACTGTTGTGTACCAGATCACCCTTGCGAAAACCTGCAGCATACAGGGCACGGGCAAGACGCCAGAAATCTTCACGGGCAGAGCAGGCCTCATAGATTGGCCCGGGCGATGCATGAATGTAACGAATTGTTTCTGATTCCAAAGGACTGACGCCGCCTAATGGCGGCATCTTCTTTTGCATTTCAACAAGAGCAGATTTGCGAAGGACAGGATAGTTCCTGAATTCATCCAAACTCGAGAATCCCTCACAATCATGGGAAGCCAGAGTTTGCGAAAACAGCGGACTGCTCCTGCGCGCATGAACGAGTTGTGCTCGCAATGCATCAATGTGCGAATGTTCACGCTCTTCTTCACTTCGTGTTTCAAATTCGTCGAAATAGTCGCTCATAGGAAGAATTATGTAACTCGATTGTATTTAGTAAGTTTCCTTATTGCCGCATCCCATTGGTAATATTAAGACAGGGAATATAAACGCAATGATGATTCTGGATTTCATGTATAGATTTCTGATCAATTATTGAGCGATTCTATCTGCCAACCCTCGTTACTTAACTGATTTTGCGCTTCAAGTAATGGTTTCTTCAATGCGTTCTCAAGTTTGGTCATGTATTCAAGATGCCATTGAATATACCCTTGCCAAAGATCTTCGTCATATCCATCCATTTTGCAAGAAAACTGGATTTTGCTAGAAATCTTTTCGTCTAATCTCCGCCATTCCATTGTCTCCCCGAAATTACCCTCAATCTCCTCTTTACTTTTATGCAGGAAATCAAACACAAGCTTGTTTTCTTTAGTTGAACTGCGCCCAAGCACAATCTCAACGCGGAGTTCATTTTTTCCGAAAATAAGACTATATGGACAACCTCTCATCCCTGAACCTGCCGATAACCAGTGATCCTTGCTAGCATTGATATTGTTGTATAAATCACATGAACTGCCTTGGAAAGACTCCAGACAAAGCTCCCAATATTTAAGGCGCAACTTTTCGGATTTTCTAAGTTCTATTTGAGTATTTTTCTCTTGTTCTTCCTTCTGCCTAATGCTGATCATCAATTCATCCGCTTCAGGCATCGGGATGATCTGTTCCACACTAATTAGAATCTTTTCGCCAAGGGAATAAGGAGTGACCTTATGGCACTGGATATTAATGCCATAATCAATCAGCCACAGAGCCGCACATGTTACTTCCTTTCGGAAACTACGGGCTACCATGATAATACGCTGACCATGCCCAGGATTGAGTCGCACTTCATCCAGGTCAGAAGCATTCATAAATTCACAAATCTGTGAGGATGCATCAACATCATCCCCATCATTGAACTCTCCCACGTGACCGTCTAGGTACTGTTGAAATATATCGACGATTTCGCCCTTCTTGAGGCTGCGGCAGTAGGAAGCATATTTAATTGCCTGCCACGCGACATCACGACCGCTATCATCGAGTTTGTTCTCGATTATTACCAGGTTACCGTCTTTATCGAGAGCCAAAAGATCAAGGCGTTCCCGCGTATCAGTAAAACCCGCAAATTCCTTCTGTATTATCAATAGTTCTTCGCCAAGCGCAGAAGGCTCATGTGCAAGCCATTCTTGAAGGTGGTCCCGCTCTCTCAAACCCAGCTCGTCAAATGTTGTGGCAGTCACGGGTGAAATTCGATTTGATTCACGATCAACTGTAAACACTTTGAACTCCTAATGGGGATAGATCAATCTGAGCAGTTAAGTCCTTTAAACCGGGCTAATAGTACAAAAGCTCATAGATTCAATATAAATTCACATATTCATTTGTGCATCAAGCATCGTCTGCATCCTGATCACCCTATCAAGCGAAAAAAGCTTGAGTCAATATATAAATACTGAAAAATCAAACATCACAAAATCCGTCATTATGACTACCTTAATGACGAGAACTCCTTGAGGTTGAACAACAGAGCTAGAAACCCCTTCAAGCCAGCCAGCGCTTTCTTCGCCGGTAATGCTTTACATCCCTGAAGCTCTTCTTGTCGCCGCCGCTGATTCCCAGATAGAATTCCTTTACATCTTCGTTCTCGGCCAGAGAATGTGCCTCGCCGTCCATGACCACACGGCCATTCTCCAGAATGTAGCCGTAAGTTGCATAGCGCAAGGCCACGGTGGTATTCTGCTCTGCCAGCAGAAACGTGACTTTCTCCTTTTCATTCAGGTCACGGACAATCTCGAAAATCTCTTCAACCAGCTGAGGGGCAAGCCCCATAGAAGGCTCATCAAGCAGAATGACCTTTGGCCTGGCCATCAAGGCCCGGCCGACTGCCGTCATCTGCTGCTCACCGCCGGAGGTATAGCCCGCCTGGCTCCTGGCACGCTGCTTCAGCTTTGGAAAGTACGAGTACACCATTTCCAGGTCATCACGGACTTGCTTCTTGCTTTCCTTGCGAATAAAAGCCCCGGTCAGCAGGTTTTCCTCAACCGTCAAGTGTTCAAAACAGTGACGTCCTTCCATGACCTGCACCACGCCACGCTTCACCAGTTCGGTCGGAGTGAGATTCTCGATTTTCTCACCCATGAATTCGATGGAACCCTTGGTTACCTCCCCTCTTTCGGTTCCAAGAATATTGGATATGGACTTGATGGTGGTAGTCTTGCCAGCACCGTTTGCACCGAGCAAGGCAACAATCCCTCCTTCGGGCACTTCAAGCGACACGCCCTTGAGCACCAGAATAACGTGATCGTAAATGACCTCGATATTATTGACGGTCAGAACGACTTTCGTATCAGCGACAGACATCGATAAATACCAGTCGGAAAAGAAGCGCATTCGGAACGATAGCAAGCCCCGAATACGCTTATGCTGATCAAGTGTAACTGCCTAGCAGTCTCGAGGAGTGATGTTGTTTTCAGCAGCAAATGCGGCCGAATCCTCTGCAATCAGAGCATCGACTACCTCACGGTCAGCACCGGTAAAGTCCGTAATCAAGGACCAGCTTTGGGTGTTGGCATCCCACTGCTGAATAGCCCCAAGACCTGGCCCGCCATGATTTTCACAAGTCACCTGTATGGGTGGGCCAAAGTCGGGCAGTCCCAATTCCGCCAGACGCGCTTCATCAATGCTGAGAGCTTCCATGCCATCACGCATCTGTTCAGAACTAATGTCGGCTACTCCGCTTAACGCTTGCGCTGTGCGAATGGCCTCCGAGGCGAGCATGGCAGCATACAGTCCCCGATTGTAGAGAATCTTGCCCAGATTTGAGCCATCACCTGCTGCCTTTCCTGCATCCAGCACATATTTTCTCATGTCATCATAAATTGGATAATCGTCACCCACTCCATGCATGGCAATGGCCTTGTAGCCGTGTGCTCCCTGACCGATGGGGATTACATCATTTTCCGAGGCAGACCACCATACACCAATGAAGTTCTCCATTGGAAAGCGAATGTTTGACGCTTCCTGAATAGCGACCTGATTCATGACTCCCCACCCCCACATCATGACATAGTCAGGACGTTCACGCCGAATCTGGAGCCATTGTGATTTTTGCTCCTGACCGGGATGGTCGACAGCAATCAGGGTGAGGGTGTAACCGTGTTTTTCAGAGAGCTTTTCAAGAGTACGGATCGGCTCCTTGCCGTAGGCCGAGTTATGATACACCAGTGCAATGGTTTTGCCGTTGAGGTCACCGCCTTCCTGATCCAGAATGTGCTTCACAATGATCGAAGCCGCATCCCAGTAGGTTCCCGGATAGTTGAAGACATGGCTGAATACTCTTCCATTTGCGGCAGACGTCCGGCCATATCCCATCGAATGAATCGGGATTCCATCAGCGGTTGCCTTGGGAATTAGCTGATAGGTTATACCGGTCGAAAGAGGCTGATATACCAGTGAGCCCTCACCCTTTGTTGACTCATAGCATTCAACGCCTTTTTCAGTGTTGTATGCAGTCTCGCAAGGCAGGAAACGAATGGGTACGCCACCTATCCCTCCATCACGCTCGTTGAGTAAGGTGAAATAGTCGGCATAGCCATCAGCAAAATGGATGCCGTTGGGAGCATAAGGTCCAGTCCGGTAATCCAGCGATGGGATCACCAGGTCGGAATAAGCCACTCCGACGACTGACATCGACAGTGCCAGCGAAGCAAGTAGTTTTGTAAATTTCATGATTCCTCCAGTTGTTGTTAAATTAGGTTTTATCATTTATCAGTGTTTAACGTATAGTGAATGGTTTTTTTGTCAAAATTGACTAGTGAGGGAAAGGCCACAAACGGAGTTTTTCCTTTGCAACCCGCCATAATTGTGCAAGACCATGAGGTTCGACAATGAGAAAGAACATAATCAATCCACCAACGATCATCAGGATCAAGTGAGCAACAATATCGGGTGACCAGCCAACACCATTGACCAGGATATTCTTGATCAGGACGGGCATCAGAAACATGAATGCAGCACCAATAAATGATCCCAGAATGGAACCAAGCCCTCCAATGATGATCATGAACAGCACCAGAAAGGACTTGTCTATGCCAAATGCTTCCGTAGGTTCTACAGCCCCCAAATATACCAGAAAGAACAGGGCACCGGCGATACCAATATAGAATGAACTGATGCAAAACGCCGACAGCTTGGCCTTCAGTGGTGCCACGCCGATAATCTCGGCTGCAATATCCATGTCCCGAATTGCCATCCAGGATCGCCCGAACCGCCCCCGTGTCAGGTTTTTTGCGACCAGGGCAAACACCACTACAAAAATGAGGCAGAACAGATAGGTTGCCCAGGGCGGTGCATTCGGTCCGGTGATTGCAATTCCAGCAATCAATCGCTCGGGGGCATTGATCTGCCCGGAAGCCGAATAGTTGTAGAACCAGGGTACCTTGTTGAACAGCCAGACCAGGAAAAACTGTGAAGCCAGTGTTGCAACAGCCAGATAAAATCCCTTGATTCTCAGGCTTGGCAGTCCAAACAGGATACCGACCATTGCGGTAACGCCCCCAGAAAGCAGGACCACGATAAACAGATTGAGTTCAGGAAAAGCAGTTGTGAACTTGTAGGAGGCATAGGCACCGACAGCCATGAATCCTCCCGTGCCCAGACTGACCTGTCCGCAATAGCCTGTCAGAATATTCAGGCCAATCGCGGCAAGAGACCAGATCAACACCGGCAACAGAACCGACTTTTCCCAGTAGTCGTTGATGAGAAACGGCACCACCAGAAAAGCAAATGCAATGACTACAGCGACAAACACGCGGTCCTGCAATATTGGAAATATCTGCTGGTCCTGGAGGTAGGATGTCTTGAAGTCGCCGGATTCCCTATAGAACATTTGTCTTAAACTCTCTCAATGATGCGTTCACCGAACAACCCCTGGGGCCTGAACATCAGGAAGAACAATGCCAACACGTAAGCAAACCAGTTTTCGGTAGCACCTCCAATCAAAGGACCAACCCAGAACTCGAATAATTTCTCGCCGACTCCGATAATCAGGCCCCCAATTATGGCACCCGGAATGGAAGTAAACCCCCCCAGTATCAGAACCGGCAATGCTTTCAGGGCAATCAGGGAAAGTGAGAACTGGACCCCGGATTTTGACCCCCACATGATGCCGGCCACTAATGCCACGACTCCCGCGATTGACCAAACGATAACCCAGATGCTTCTCAGGGATATGCCGACAGTAAGCGCAGCCTGATGATCGTCAGCGACAGCCCGCAAGGCCCGGCCGGTTTTTGTATATTGGGAAAACAGGGTAAGAATGGTTACCAGCAATACAGCGATCCCGGCGGCCCATACGTCCAAAAGATCAATGTACATGCCGTAATATTCGTAACCTTCGGAAACCCAGGTTCGCGTTACATCTTCCCACCAGAATGAACCACCTGACGGAATACCAACATCCAGGGTCTTGAGGTCTGCACCCCACATCAGGTCGCCAACACCCTCCATGAAGAATGCCAGGCCAATGGTCGCCATGAACAGGATGATCGGTTCCTGATTAACCAAATGCTGCAGCACCAGTTTCTCAACCAGCCACGCGAACAGAATCATCACCAGTATGGTCAGCAATATGGCGATCAGGTTATTCATACCCGAACCCCAGTGATGAACCTGGGTGCCGAATATTTGGTTGACAAGATGTGCAAAGGGTATTTGTCCGGTCTGAAAACCGACCAGTGTTAAAGCGGCAAACAGTGCCATAACACCCTGTGCATAGTTAAAAATACCTGATGCCTTGAAGATCAATACAAAGCCCAAAGCCACCAGCGAATACATCACGCCGGTCATTAGGCCGTTCAGGATCACTTCGATGGTGTTCAGAAAATCAGGAGTCATTGAGCCTTTTCCAAAGAACAGCTGTGATACGGATACGATAACCCCTGCATAAATAAACTTGACTAGTCATGGCTGACTCCAAGATAGGCGTCAATAACTTCCTCATTGTTTCTTACCTCGTCAGGAGAACCGTCAGCAAGTTTCTTGCCGTAGTCTAACACCACCACCCGATTCGAAATGTCCATGACTACACCCATATCGTGCTCAATCAGGGCAATAGTGGTTCCAAACTGCTCGTTCACGTCAAGAACAAAACGACACATGTCTTCTTTTTCCTCAAGGTTCATTCCGGCCATCGGCTCGTCCAGCAAAAGCAATTTGGATTCGGCAGCCAACGCTCGACCCAACTCAACCCGCTTCTGCATGCCATAAGGAAGCTTTCCGACCGGCGTCTTGCGGATTGACTGGATTTTGAGAAAATCGATAATCTCCTCAACCTTTTGTCGATGCTCGATTTCCTCTCGCTGGGCAGGACCTATCCAGGCCATCTGTGAAAACAGATTGGCATGCATCTTGATGTACCGGCCGGTCATCAGGTTATCCAGAGTACTCATGCCCTTGAACAGGGCAATGTTCTGGAAGGTCCGTGCAATTCCAAGCTTGGCAACTTGATGAGGCTTCATGTGATGCCGCAGTTTGCCATCAAACCAGATTTCGCCCTCTTGCGGGTGATAGAACCCATTGATCACGTTGAGCATGGAGCTCTTGCCTGCACCATTTGGACCAATGATGGCACGAACCTCTCCCTTGCGAATATCGAAACTGATATTCTCAAGGGCCTTGACACCCCCAAAGGAGAGCGAAATATTTCGAACTTCAAGCAGGATGTCGTCTTCCTTAACCGTATCTTGCATTTAATTTGTCCAATTTCCGTTCAGCTTGCCGCTTTCAGAGGCTCATAGGTTTCGGTATCTTCAATCCGAATATCGCCGTCAATCGTGCCTTTTTTGCCATCCTCGAAGGTGACCTCGGTAGAAATCTGACACTGGGTAGCACCAGAGTAAAAGGCATTGATCAGCACGTCATATTTTTCCGCGATAATTCTGCGCCTGACTTTTCGGGTTCGGGTCAGTTCTCCATCGTCTGCATCAAGTTCCTTGTGCAGAATAAGAAATCGATGAATCTGACAGTCCGATAAAACCGAATCCTCACTCAAATCCCGGTTTACCTGTTCTATATTGGCCTTGATCATTGCATAAATCCGAGAATGAGCGGCCAGTTCCTGATAACTGGAGTAGGCAATATTGTTGCGTTCCGCCCAGTTGCCTACGGCATCAAGATCAATGTTTACAATCAACGATACGTAATCCATATCCCGCCCGAGAGCAACTGCCTCCTTGATTTCAGGGAAAAATTTCAGCTTGTTCTCGATATATTTAGGAGCGAATAGAGCCCCGTTCTTCAATTTGCCGACATCTTTCGCACGGTCTATGATCTTGAGGTGGCCTTTATCGTCAAAGTAGCCGGCATCGCCGGTCATCACCCAGCCCTCTTCATTCTTCGCTTCCCGGGTTGCCTCATCATTCTTGTAGTAGCATTGAAACACGCCAGGGCTTTTATAGATGACTTCACCATCATCCGTAATCTTGACTTCAACCTCAGGAGAAGGCTTGCCCACTGTATCGGCATATACCTCGCCATCGGGTTGTGCAGTAATGAACACTGCGGCTTCGGTTTGTCCATACAGTTGCTTGATGTTGACTCCGAGTGATCGAAAAAAATCGAAAATTTCGGGGCCGATGGCCTCGCCAGCCGTGTAGGCGACACGAATGCGGCTGAAGCCCATCGTGTTCTTGAGTGGTGCATAAACCAGCAGGTCGCCGATTTTGTAGGCTATGCGGTCCATGAGCGGCACATGATTGCCATCCAGGATATCCGTGCCACAGCGTTTTGCCACTTCCATGAAATGATGAAACAGGCGCTGCTTGAGACGACTGGCATCCTCCATTCGAATCATGACATTAGTCAGCAGCTGCTCGAACACTCTTGGCGGAGCGAAGTAATAGGTTGGCCCAATCTCACGTATGTCCCAATGTACGGTCGCCTGACTTTCCGGACAGTTAGAACACATTCCTGTTACATAGGCTTGACCATAGGAAAAAATATGGTCTCCAACCCAGGCCAGTGGCAGATAGGACAGCATATCTTCCTTTTCAGTCAACCTGTCCTCTTTCGCACTATTCAATGAGGTGATGAGAACATTGTCGTGTGTCAGGACAACTCCCTTGGGTTTTCCGGTTGTTCCGGATGTATAGAGTATGATGGCAATATCGCTACCCTGCCCCTTTTCAATTTCCTGTTGGAGAAAGTCAGGGTGCTCTTTTGCGTGTTTTCTTCCGCGTACCTGAACTTCGGCAAAGTCATGAAGAAACGATTCCGGGTAATCTTTCAGTCCCCGCGTGTCATCGTAAATAATGCCAGTTACATGACCCACATCCTGTTTTACTTCCAGAACCTTGTCAACCTGCTCCTGATCTTCGGCAAGAACGATACTGGCTTCTGCATGGTCAAGCACGTAGCGTAATTCTTCCGCTACCGAATCCGCATAAACCGGAACCGGTATTGCACCTAGACATTGCGCAGCACAAATACCCCAGTACAGCCGTGGTCGATTGGTACCGATGATAGCCAGTTTGTCGCCTCTCTTGAGGCCAAGGCTCGCCAGACCATTTGCGAAATCAAGAACTTCATCATGCATCTCCTGCCACGACCAGGTTTGCCATATCCCCAGATCCTTCTCTCTTATAGCCGGCCGATCGGCAAATTGCCGAGCATTACGCAGAAGAAGTTTCGGAAATGTGTCGTTCATGCCTGAGCGCACCAGAATTGTGCAAGGGGTTGAAATTATACTATACAGCCAAGCAAGTATTCGGACCGGAAAAGGCGGATTCTATCAAGTTCCAATTGGAGTATTGGATATTGGGGTTGATGCGATTTTCTGTCCCAGAACAAGTAGAGTCATATTGATTGTGATCATATGCCTTCATGATGAACCTGGAATTTAAATCAGCACTGCGTCCGCTACCCATCGGTATCCACACATTTGCAACTCTTCGGTCTACGAGATGCTGCTACGTCCACAAGATACCCATGATTCGGGCAGAGATGAAACGCGGATGGTTCTACTTTGTTTCTCCCTCTCGCCGTCTCGCAAGAGCCTGCCTATCAACATCCTGTCTTGATTACTGAAGGGAAATCAAACCCTTTTTCGAGGACTGGATATCCATGAATATTCGGCCTCTGGTCGATCAAGCGTTAGGTTCTCCGCCTGATCTATTGACTGATCTATTGACTGATGAATACGACAAACCCGTTTTGGATGTATTGGAGAATGTGGAGATGACCACGGCAAAACAGAACTACCTGAAAGGAGTTTATAGCATCATAGAGGGCAATCAGGAACATATTCACTTTTTAATTTGTCAAGGCATCAGTATGGTTCGAATAAGTGGCAAGTACATTTAGAAAGTATGCATAATGTCTATTCTCCAACAGTATCCAGGAATTGTTGCTCCAAGTCTCAATACGCTACTAGCTCCGGCATTTTGGCAACTGGGCAGAAGTACCGAGAATTAGCCCCTCATTTTTCACCTGCTTAACAAGCGAATTCCAAAGTGAACGTCTTGTGCCTTCACCAAGATTTGGACCGCCAAGCGCACAACCTTTTGGAGCTTGCCAGTTTCGGGGACTGAAGTATGTTTCTTCAAGACATATTGCAGGACGAGAAAAACATGATCGTTTACTGGCCAGCCTAGCTGGAAAGAAACTAAACATTCCATTAACCGGAAAGTCCGGAGTCGCACCACGATAGAGGCGAAGTCGGGAGCATTCATTTATACATCCATTGTTTCGCCTCAAATTCTGCCTCAAGGGTTTAATGGACACTTCCAGAAAACAATCCGGCACTTTGCCCTCAAGTTTCCTCAAGGGGTTGAGCGGGTCATAGTCAATATAGTCCCTGACTACAAATACGGTATCGAGTACCCACTTCCTCTTTCCTTTTATTTCCTTTCCACTGCCAAACGCCATTATCGAACCTTTTCCGAGATTTCTCAGACCGGCACCGCCTTGAGATGTTTGACGACAATTCGAATAGAGAAAACAGTCGCCAAAAATAAAGGGATCGGTGTTGTGTAAACCCCAATAGCTATCTCTCGCCACCCAATAAGGCTCCCAAAGGTAACGAGGAGCATGCGAACATTGTTCCTCTAATTCAAACTCGGCAATGACTCTCGACTCCGGTTCCCACTCTCCCCAAACATCCATTTTCTCGTTTTTATGTGTCTCTCCATCCTTGAAAATTCGGTAGTCACCCTGCACCCGCATAAACTTCCGCTTATGGGGGTTGTGAAGCTTGTTCCAATCTACCGTACCATCCCGTCCGGGCTTCTGCTCTCCTCCGGGATGCGGAAACTGGACAAAACGATAAATGTCAGGCATTTCGATACCCCTCCAGCGCTATTTCGCCGACTTTCTGTTTTTGTCTGGCGGATATTAGACCAAAAGGCTTATGTGCAGCCCTGCCAAAAATGAACAGGGATCGACCACCTTGAATTTCATGCCACTTCGCTGAAATATCGTAAGGCTGGGCACGGCGATTACCATTGTCTGTTTCATGGAATCTATGAATGATCTCCCATCCGGACAGAGAATTAAATCTGATACGATCAAGATGTGACTTAGCAACAGAAAGAGCTACTAATTCTGGCCGAAGCTCTTGCAACAGCATGTGCCAGAGACAGTCACCTCTTTTCACGAGTGAATTGCGAACATTTTTGCTGAGTCTGCTCCAGGTTGGGTTCGTTGCAACTGGCGAACAGATATCCGTATGCAGCGCAACGGACTCAAAACCCTGATCATGATAGTAACTTGATCCCATGCCATTAAGCAAAGGCTCGAAGCTATTGAACCAGCTACGGTACGGGGCAATACAGAAGTACCGGGACATTGCTTCAAGATAGCAATACAGATCTCGGTTCTTGCTGTCTCCGATCGCAGGAAATCGAAGAAATGGCGTATTAGCGGGAAACTCATGCAGTGAGGGATTCAATCCGACTGTCAGTATGCGAAGCCTTGATTTTCGATACGCATGCAGATCTCCGAAGAACAGGATAGGCGCGGCGGGAGTGATACATTCCCTGAAGCAGACGGCATCGTCAAATATTTGCCAAGCTAATTCAGCCTGCTTGAATAACGGTTCACTACGAAAAGCCGAGATATTCAGACAGGCATTACTCGGCGCTTCATTCATCATCAGCTGCAGGAAACCAATAGCAATTAATCATAGTGCGAAATAGTAATGGATATTTGTGAGCAACAGAGTAGATTTGTTCTGCTTGATCCAGCAATTACGTGGAGGCCTGCTCAGGGTTTGCACTACATTTGCATTATAACGAATGTCATCAGACTCGGAATACCCGGCTCATAACAAACCAGGGAATACCCCCCTTTTTCTTCATTTGGAACGGAAATCTCCCAGACATATCCGATATGCAACAGATTCCTGATGTTTTTCCTGATGCTTTCATTCGTTGCAGGCGCTCCCTGATCTTCCAGTGCCTTTCCAATCAATTTCTCGAATTCTTTTTCCGGAATATATTCCTTTTCCGCCTTGCTGAATGCCTGAGCTATATGATTAGCCAGAGGTCGCAAACTCATTTCCCTTAATTCACCGTATCGATCAAGGTACATTTGATCGCATTTCATCATTGCCGTTTTCTCAACCTCTCTGATGGTATCCATCGTCACTCTGAGCGAATCCGTTTCATACAATCTGTTGGCAATACAGTTCCCCCATACCTGGATGAAGTATGGATAACGGTGAACTCGGCTTAGCAACCCTGATTCAGCCTCTTGGGAAAACGTGACCTGATGCAGTTTTAATGGTATGGTGAGGGCATCATATGAATCCTCATGCGAAAGACGACCCAGGGGGAATAATTCACTTCTACTCCAAAACGTGGCATTGGCATTGCATAATTCCGTCCTGAGATTTGGAGTACCTGCAAGCACAAGGAAAAACAGGCAGCCGTCAACCCGGATATCCTGGCTAGCGTTCAGCAGAACCCTTGCCATATCCGGATCCAGCGTATGCGCTTCATCCATAATCAGAATGAAGGGCTTGTTCCTGCTCTTTTCGAGAAACAGGGCTTTGAGTGCAAGCATCACTCTCGGGCGATTCAATGACGTTGCAATCGATGCCGCTCCAACATTGGCAGCAACTGAAAAATTATCAAGCAGAGGCTTAAACAAATTCTGGACTTTCTGGAACAGGCTCTGATCATTTCCGATGATCAGGCTGGCCAGTTCTCCCAAGTCCTTGAATTCCGAGGGCGTGACCCAGAAAACTTCTATTTTGTTGTCGGTCTGCCTAAGGGTTTCCTTCTGCAGATAACGCAACATGGCGGTTTTACCATTACCGCGTGGACCATAGATGATCATGTTTTGATCCAGAGGCGATTTCCGCATCAATAGATCAACGCAATCCTGAAAATATTGCCGCTCTTGCCCTCGCCCGGCAAAATATGGCGGAATTCTTCCATCGCCAGGGTGAAATAGATTTTTCAGGCTTGCATTAGACATATCAGAACAGTTATGGAAAATAAATAATTCCCGGAGCAGTAAAAGAGATTGTTATACTGAATTCCCTGCGAACCAAAACCCAAAGGCATGGCACATGCCTGAATAACCCTTATCCTGCTGGCGATGCAATAAATATTAATTTTAGTTTACATGGTGTACTGAGGGATATTCTCAATATTATGGCGGAAATTTTCAATAATCCAGTCCTTGTACAGTCTCGGCAAAGAACAGGCAACTATGCGGTCCGGCCAGGTGGGTTGAGATTCCCTCGATCAGCCCTCAGCGTGGAGAGATTGCGATAATGGGAGTGCTGCTTGCCTTTGCGCGTGTTGTTGACAGGGCCAGCAACTGGATCGGCCTGATTGTGATGTACAGCATATTCATCCTGATGGGAATCCTGCTATGGTCCTCCATTTCCAAGACATTTCTCACACCGTCCCTGTGGACCCTGGAAATGGCGCAGTTCACGATGGTCGCCTACTACATGCTGGGCGGGGCTTATTCGATCCTGATTGGATCAAATGTTCGCATGGATCTCTTTTACGGCAACTGGACGTTACGACGCAAAGCGTTCATTGACTGCATAACCGTTCTGTTTCTGATCTTTTACCTTTGCGTTCTGATCTATGGGGCTCTTGAATCAACCGCCTATTCACTTGGCTACTGGGGCAAGGCACCCATCGAATTCTTTACGGACCTGGCTACAGGTTCTGAAGAAATCGGTCGTCTGGAGCGTTCTTCAACTGCATGGAGGCCTTACATCTGGCCAATCAAGTCAATGATGATCGTGGGCCTTTTCCTGATTCTCCTGCAGGCTCTGTCCGAACTCATCAAGGATCTGGCGCGTACTTTAGGGATGGAAATAACAGAACCAAAGCCATGACTCACGAACATATTGCGCTTTTCATGTTTGCATCCATGATGCTGATGCTCTTCACTGGCCAGCGAGTGTTCGGCGCGATCGGCGCCATTGCCGCGATTTCCGCAATCGCGCTTTGGGGAACCAGCGGACACAATATTCCCTTTTCAGCGGCAATGAAGCTCATGAAGTGGTACCCGCTACTGACTCTGCCGATGTTCATTTTCATGGGATATGTGCTGTCGGAGAGCCGGTTGGCCGATGACCTGTATCGCATGTTCCACGTCTGGTTCGGCAAGGTAAACGGCGGGCTGGCCATCGGCACGATCGGACTCATGGTATTAATCTCGGCCATGAATGGGCTGAGTGTTGCAGGAATGGCCATTGGAGCGACAATCGCGCTACCCGAATTACTGCGCCGCGGCTATGACAAAATCATGGTCACTGGGGTAATTCAGGCAGGCTCGTCCTTGGGGATTCTCGTGCCGCCGTCCGTGGTACTGGTACTCTATGCCATGATTGCACGTCAACCGGTTGGCCAACTATGGCTTGCCGGTATCATTCCCGGATTGCTAATGGCAATCATGTTCGTAATCTATATCTGGATTCGCTGCCGAATCAATCCCAGACTAGGTCCCGTAGCAGATGATCTTGACGATGTGTCCCCGCAGGAAAAACGCCGCCTGCTTGGAGCCGGAATCCTTCCGTTGGCGATCTTCGCTGCGATGATGGTACCGTTTGTCAATGGATGGACGTCTCTGGTAGAAAGCTCAGCCATTGGTGCTCTGGCAGCATTGCTGGCTTCAATACTCAAGCGGCGCATGAATTGGTCCATCTTGCACAGATGCACCAAGCAGACCCTGGGAATTTCATGCATGTTCATGTGGATTATCCTTGCCGCATTGGGCTTCGGCGCAGTATTTGACGGGCTGGGTGCGGTCAAGGCTATTGACAGTCTTTTCACCGAAAGACTTGATCTTTCTCCATGGATGATCCTGATCTTGATGCAATTGAGCTTCATCTTGATGGGCACATTCCTTGACGATACGGCAATGCTGGTAATCGTGGCACCTCTTTACGTACCACTTGTCGGAGCCTTGGGATTCGACCTGATCTGGTATGGGGTGCTTTACACCATCACGACCCAGATCGCCTACATGACGCCACCATTTGGATATAACCTCTTCCTGATGCGCTCCATGGCCCCGCCTGAGATAAAGCTGAATCATATTTACAGATCAATCCTTCCTTTTGTTGGCGTGATGGTCCTTGCCTTGGCGACAATCATGATTTTTCCAGAACTGGCACTATGGCTGCCCAACCATGTGTACGGAAAGTAGCAACCGCAAAAATAAAGTAGCGAAACTAGTCCCACTGAGGCATAATTCATAACTCAGACAAGCATGACAGCAAAATAGAAAAACAGATTCAACGAGTAACAATAGGAGAAAGCCAGATATGAAAAAGACATCACACCAAACTACAAACACATCAAGACGAAGGTTCCTTAAGACAGCTGCTGCCGGTGCCGTTGCTGCACCGCTTGCAGCGCCGGCAATCGCGCAAAACAAGATCGTATGGCGAATGCAGACCTATGCAGGTCCAGCATTGGCCGCTCATGTCATCGACCCAGCCATTGAGATGTTCAACAAGATTGCCGGGGACCGAATGCAGATTGAACTGTCGTATGCCGATCAGCTGGTTCCGACAGGCGAGCTGTTCCGCGCCATGCAAAGCGGTACTATTGATGCCGTGCAGTCAGACGATGACTCCATGGCATCGCCAACCGATGTGACAGTATTTGGCGGCTATTTTCCATTTGCATCGCGTTACTCCCTGGACGTGCCGGTTCTGTTCAACCAGTATGGCCTGAATCAGATATGGGACCAGCAATATTCAGCAGTGGGCGTCAAGCACATCAGTGCCGGGGCCTGGGACCCTTGCCACTTTGCTACCAAGGATCCGATTCGCAGCCTTGAAGACCTCAACGGCAAGCGTGTCTTTACCTTTCCAACTGCAGGGCGCTTTCTGTCGCAGTTCGGGGTTGTCCCAGTGACCCTGCCCTGGGAAGACATTGAAGTTGCCGTTCAGACTGGCGAACTTGACGGCGTAGCCTGGTCAGGCATAACCGAAGACTACACCGTCGGATGGGCGGATGTTACCAACTATTTCCTGACCAATAATATTTCAGGGGCATGGGCTGGATCCTTCTTCGCCAACATGGACCGCTGGAACGAACTGCCCGAAGATCTGCAGACTCTGTTCCGTGTTTGCTGCGATCAGTCGCATTACTATCGCCAGTGGTGGTACTGGGGTGGCGAAGCCGACTTGCGGGTCAACGGCACCAAGATGCAGCTGACTTCAATCCCGGACGAAGAGTGGGCGCAGGTCGAAAATGCCGCGGTTGCCTTCTGGGACGAGATCGCCGCCGAAGGCCCGGTACAGGCCAAGGTCGTCGAGATCTTTCGCAAATACAATGATGCCATGCAAAAAGCCGGACGTCCGTACCGTTACGGCTAATATCAACAAGAACCATGAGCGCTCCGGATTGAGTCCGGAGCGCGTATTCATTGGCAACACCCTTCATGGAAGGGCTGTTCAAGCAGGAGGAATTGAATAAGTCGCTGTTGCATGGGCCACCGGCTCCTCCATGCCCTGCGAGAAAACAAGGATCTCACTAATCACAAGACGTTTGCCGGCTTTCAGGAGCCGAGCGTCGGCCAGCAAATCCCGGTCGGCAGACGGCTTTCGCAGAAAATTGATATTCAAGCTGGTGGTGACCGCCAATGCCACCTTTCCATAGTGCCCGAGTATTGCAAAATAGGCCGCGCAGTCTGCCAGCATCATCATGGTAGGCCCCGATACCGTACCTCCAGGGCGCAAGTGCATTTCATCAATGGGTTGAGCAACCCTGGCAGTTCCAGGGCCAATATCCTCTACAACACAATTCACTTGCGGGAACTCCTGTTTCAGAAATTCCCTTGCTTCTTCCAGCTTCATTTTCGGAATATTTTCCTTTGTGTGCAATGACCAAACCAGGGTATCAGCCCGCCGGGCCAAACATGGGGTCGCCAAGAATCATCTCGCTGATTTTTGCTGTTGAAATGGGTTTTTCGTCAAGGATCAGAACGTAAGATTAGGGAATTATATACCCGAATTCCACTCTGAAGTGCAACACTCTGGGCTTGCTGATCGCCGGCATCCCGATGGCCTAAAAAATACTACCTGCGGGACCTCCGGGTTGCTGCCTCCCCTCCGGGAAACCGGAGGGGAAACTTCCTCAATGATTGATCTTGAGAGATCCAGTACCACCGGGTCTTTTCTTTCTGTTCTGCGGCGGATATTGGCAGCCGATGTACGAGGTAATCAAGATATATTCCGACCACCCCACCGTAAGGAGATCGTATGGATGTTCTTCCGCTGTTTCCATGATTACCGATCATTCCGTACAGATTGCCAACATCTCGAGAACTCAATTTGAAATACAGGACTGGAAAAACTGCTCGGCAATCGTTAGGATAGGGCATGAATGAATCCATTAACCGGGGTCTGGATAACCGGGTCCGGAAAGTTGAAGAACAGAATCACGAACTATCGGAACGGATTTCCGTTCTGGAGGAAAAGATGAATACCTCGTATGAGCGACTTCGAGCCGACATGGCCAAGCGCGAGAATCGATTGATTATCACGATACTCGGTGGCCTTGCGGTGGCCACCACGGTACTGGGATTGCTGATCGCCGGAATACCCGCGGCATAAGCTCCTATTACCGCCGCCAGCTGGCGGCGCAACCAGACTACTTCTGATATTTGCTAACGTCCGGATATTGGGTTGTCTCGGGTCTCGATCGAGGGGCTGGTGATTCCAACCTCTGATCATAACGCGTTTTCCAAAGGCGAAATGATGTCAGGATTGAAATTTTGTTTGGGGGGTAGATAAGATCTGATTGTGATTACCGATAATTGCCCTTATAGTTAATGACATGGCAGTCAGCCGCCGCCCCGGAGTACCGCAAAATGTCCCAAGACCTCCAAGCCGTATTGACTGCACTCTCAAACTGGACCGGCAATCGCGGCTTAACCGACTCGGTCATGACCGATTATCTGCAAGAGCGCTTTGGCAATGGCAAGAGCGTCACCAGCCTGAAACTGGCCGTTGCCATGCTGACGCTCGGCAATGCCGTTGACGGTGCGATCATAGCGCTTGCCTTCATGGCTGGGCTGTTTTCACCGCTTAGCCCCTTACCCATAAGACAGTTATGCAGAAAGTACACAGGAATATTCCGCATGGTTTATTTCGCCGCAATTCAGCACAATGCAGGTAGCACACCCGGTCATGGCGAACTTTCATTCTGGCTATGCCAAGTCAGATATGCAATTCCGTTTGCGATGATGCAATACGGCATATTCAAAAAACCTGAAGCATAGACTTCAACTACCCGTTCTCGCTGCCAATAGCGAGAAACGGAATGCGGCTGGATAAAATGTAAACGCTAAATTATCGGCAACCCGGTTATTGAAATATCTTTACGTTTACGTTAACGTAAGGGTTATCCAGCGACGAATCGAGAATATCGAGACAATCCATGTATCCAAATTCACTAAATTACCATCTCGGAGACGATATTGACCTGCTCAGAGACACTGTGTGGAGCTTTGCCGAGCAGGAAATACTGCCCATCGCCGATCAAGTCGACAAGTCCAATGAATTCCCGATCGATCTCTGGAAGAAATTCGGCGAACTGGGACTTCTTGGAATCACCGTACCCGAAGATTCCGGAGGTGCCGGCATGGGATACCTGGCTCATATCGTTGCCATGGAAGAAATAAGCCGGGCATCCGCCTCCATCGGACTGAGCTATGGCGCCCATTCGAACCTGTGCGTCAACCAGATCAGTCGCAATGGAACCCCCGAGCAAATCGAGAAGTACCTGCCCAAGCTGATCTCCGGTCAACACATTGGAGCATTGGCCATGTCAGAGCCGGGATCCGGTTCAGACATTGTTGGCTTGAAAATGCACGCCGAGAAAAAAGGCGATGTCTATGTGCTGAATGGCACGAAAATGTGGATCACTAACGGACCCGATGCCGATATTGTCGTGATATACGCGAAAACCGACAGGGATGCCGGCTCAAAGGGCATTTCAACATTTATCGTGGAGCGTGAGTTCGGTTTTCGCTCGGGGATAAAACTCGACAAGCTCGGAATGCGTGGCTCCAATACCGGGGAATTGATTTTTGAAAACGTCGAAGTACCCCGTGAAAACCTGCTAGGCAGGGAAAACCATGGGGTAGGCGTATTGATGAGCGGGCTTGATTATGAACGCGTGGTCCTGTCAGGCGGACCTCTTGGCATAATGCAGAGATGCATGGATATCGTCGTTCCGTATGTCCATGAACGCAAGCAGTTTGGCGAGCCCATCGGCACTTTCCAGCTGATGCAGGGAAAGCTTGCAGACATGTATTCCACCATGAACGCCTGCCGCGCCTACGGGTATGCGGTGGCCAATGCCTGTGATCGTGGTGGCACCACTCGAAAGGATTCGGCAGGAGCAATTCTCTACTGCGCAGAAAAGGCAACCTGGATGGCTCTTGAAGCGATCCAGGCGCTCGGGGGCAACGGTTATATAAACGACTATCCAACCGGCCGATTATTGAGAGACGCCAAACTGTATGAGATCGGCGCCGGAACATCCGAGATTCGGCGCATGCTCATTGGCCGGGAAATTTTCGAGGAAAGCGCATGAATTCAAGCTCCGATCCTGTCGTGATTGTCTCTGCTGCCCGGACTCCCATGGGAAGTTTTCAGGGCTGTTTCAGCAACCTCAGTGCAAGCGAACTGGGCTCAGCTGCCATAAGCGCAGCCCTTGAGCGAACCGGTCTTGCCAGTGACCGGATTGAAGAAGTCATCATGGGCAACGTGTTAATGGCAGGACAGGGCCAGGCCCCTGCCCGCCAGTCTGCTCTTGGCGGAGGGCTGGCTCTTTCCACAAACTGCACAACCATCAACAAGATGTGCGGATCGGGCATGAAAGCGGTAATGCTGGCACACGACCTATTGATTGCGAAAACCAGCCGCATCATGATAGCCGGGGGCATGGAAAGCATGACCAATGCACCCTACCTGCTGCCGAAAGCCCGATCAGGTCATCGCATGGGACATGGCCAGGTGGTCGATTCCATGTTCCATGACGGGCTTGAAGATGCTTACCAGAGAGGCCAATTAATGGGCAGCTTTGCCGAGCTCTGTGCTGACAAGTATGCCTTTACCCGTGAACAGCAGGATGAATTTGCGATTCGATCTCTGAAACGTGCCCGTGCAGCCAGTGACTCCGGAGACTTCGATCGGGAGATTGCTCCTGTAACTGTACGTACCCGAAACGATGAAATTGCCATCAGTAAAGATGAGCAGCCGTTCAGCGCAAATATCGAGAAAATACCGCATCTAAAGCCGGCGTTCCGTAAAGGCGGTACCGTCACGCCTGCCAACTCAAGCTCGATTTCGGATGGAGCAGCGGCTCTGGTTCTCATGCTCGAGTCAACAGCAGTTGCTGAAAACCTTGCCCCTCTGGCCAGAATCGCTGGGCATGCCACTCATGCGCACGAACCGTCATGGTTTACTACAGCACCATCCGAGTCAATCAGGAAAGTCCTGAAGCAAACCGGCTTGACGGTCCAGGATGTGGATTTGCATGAGGTCAATGAAGCGTTTGCAGTAGTCACCATGTCGGCAATGCGGGATCTTGACATATCTCCCGATAGAATGAATGTTCGTGGGGGGGCCTGTGCCTTGGGGCACCCAATTGGCGCATCGGGGGCTCGCATACTGACGACCCTGATTTCTGCCATGCATGATCGCTCCTCGAAGACAGGCGTGGCTTCACTGTGCATCGGAGGCGGCGAAGCAACAGCCATGGTTCTTGAACGCTACTAGCCGCTATCATGACTATTCTGAAAAGCAGCTTGCAGCCCGGAACCCCGGAATACCGCATCAATGCGGAAGCCATGCAGGCCAAGGTCAGTGATTTCCATAGCCAGCTGACGAAAATCATGCAGGGAGGCAGCAAGTCCGCACGAGAAAAACATGCGGAACGCGGCAAGCTTCTGGTTCGTGACCGAATCAACAACCTGATTGATCGAGGGACAAGCTTTCTTGAGCTGTCACAGTTTGCAGGCTGGAATATGCATGGTGGAGAAGTCGCCGCTGGCGGAATTATTACTGGCATTGGTCGAGTCTCGGGACTCGAATGCGTAATTGTTGCCAACGATGCGACCGTCAAGGGCGGTACTTATTTTCCGATTACGGTCAAGAAACATCTGCGGGCACAGGAGATCGCCCTGCAAAACCACCTGCCCTGCATCTATCTGGTTGACTCTGGCGGCGCCTTTCTGCCATTGCAGGATGAAGTGTTTCCGGACCGGGACCACTTTGGACGAATTTTCTACAACCAGGCGAACCTGTCTGCGGCCGGCATTCCTCAAGTAGCTGTGACCATGGGCAGCTGCACAGCCGGAGGTGCCTACATACCAGCCATGTGTGACGAGAGCATTATCGTGCGTGATCAGGGCACAATCTTTTTGGGGGGTCCACCACTGGTCAAGGCAGCAACCGGCGAAGAGGTCACCGCAGAGGAACTCGGGGGAGCCCAGGTCCACGGCACGGTATCGGGCGTAGTCGACCATATCGCGGAAAACGATCAGCATGCCCTGAAAACTGCCCGTTCCATCATCGCCAGCCTGAATCGGGGGAAAACAGTTGACCTGACTATGGTAACGCCCGTCGAGCCAGCTTACCCTTCACATGAACTCCTTGGCATCGTGCCTGAAGACTCGCGCAAGCCTTTCGATATCCGGGAAGTGATCGCACGTATTGTTGATGCCAGCAACTTTGAGGAATTCAAGGAAAGCTATGGCCCCACTCTGGTTTGTGGCTTTGCCCGACTACATGGATACCCGATCGGCATTATTGCCAGTAATGGCATCTTGTTTTCGGAATCCGCACTCAAAGGGACTCACTTTGTCGAACTCTGCTGTCAGAGAAAAATACCTCTAGTCTTTCTTCAGAACATCACCGGATTCATGGTTGGCAAAAAATATGAATCCCGGGGAATCGCCAAGGATGGAGCAAAAATGGTAACCGCGGTGTCTTGCGCCATGGTTCCAAAATTCACCGTTGTGATCGGAGGCAGCTTCGGTGCAGGAAATTATGCGATGTGTGGACGCGCATTTGGCGCCCGCTTCCTCTGGATGTGGCCCAATGCACGAATCTCGGTTATGGGTGGGGAACAGGCTTCCAATGTTCTGGCACAAATACGAATGGACGTAAAGCAATCCAGAGGGGAATCCTGGTCCGAAAAAGAACAGGAAGAATTCAAAAAACCGATTCGGGAGCAGTATGAAACCCAGGGCCATCCCTATTATGCGAGTGCAAGATTATGGGACGACGGCATTATTGACCCACGCGATACCCGCCAAGTGCTCGGTTTGGGCATCTCAGCTTCGCTGAATGCCCCAATCCCGGATACTCGGTTCGGAATCTTCAGAATGTAGGTTGAGCCTTGTTTAAGAAAATACTGATTGCAAACCGTGGCGAAATAGCATGTCGTATCGCACGAACGGCCAGCCGACTCGGAATTGATACCGTAGCGGTTTGCTCGGACCCTGACCGAGAAGCGCCATTCACTGGGGCTTGCGATGTCACCATCCCAATTGGGGGTGCAACACCGATGGAAAGCTATCTGGATATTGGCAATATTCTTGAAGCAGCCGAACAATCCGGGGCGGAAGCCATTCACCCCGGTTATGGCTTCTTGTCCGAAAATGCGGAATTTGCAGAACGGTGCAAGGCAGCTGGGCTGGTATTTATCGGACCGGAACCCGAAGCAATCCGGATTATGGGACTGAAAGACAGCGCACGCACTGCTGCAATCAACTCTGGCGTACCGGTATTGCCGGGGTATGATGGCGAGGATCAAGGCCCTGATGCGCTGCTGAGCGAGGCGGAGAAAACCGGCTATCCAGTCTTGATCAAGGCTGCTGCAGGCGGCGGCGGCAAAGGCATGCGTGTTGTCGCTGCTCCAGATGAATTCCTGCCGTCGTTGGAGTCGGTAAAGCGTGAAAGTCTGTCTGCATTTGGAAATGACAGCGTGCTTGTCGAAAAATACTTTCCATCGTCTCGCCACATTGAAATCCAGGTGTTCGCGGACAGCCATGGCAACACTGTTCATTTGTTTGAGCGCGACTGCTCCATGCAGAGACGCTATCAGAAGGTGGTCGAAGAATCTCCCGCCCCCCTTTTAACAGACACGCTGCGCGGCAAAATGACTGCGGCAGCAGTCGAATGCGCAAAGGCGATTGGCTATGTCGGTGCTGGCACTATCGAGTTTCTGGTCGATTCTGGTCAATTTTATTTTCTGGA
The DNA here is from genome assembly GCA_026709505.1 of Gammaproteobacteria bacterium. Taxonomy (GTDB): domain Bacteria; phylum Pseudomonadota; class Gammaproteobacteria; order Arenicellales; family Poriferihabitantaceae; genus Poriferihabitans. The sequence continues at coordinate 33,869 of JAPOSW010000072.1, forward strand.
AATGAATACTCGACTGCAGGTTGAGCACCCGGTCACGGAGATGGTCACCGGTCAGGACCTGGTTGAGTGGCAGCTCAAGATTGCATGCGGAGAGCCACTTCCCTGCAAACAGGAAGATATCAAGCAGAATGGCCATGCCATGGAAGTCAGGGTCTATGCTGAGAATCCGGACCGAGGGTTTCTGCCGGCAACCGGCACTATTCTCGATATCTCGCATCCTGAAATCAATATTAGTGGACTGGGAAGCATTGCCCGCATCGATACCGGTGTTGTGAAAGGCAGTCAAATTTCCGCCTATTACGATCCCATGATCTCGAAATTGATTACCTGGGCGGAAGATCGTGAAAAAGCCAGAGAGCAAATGCTTGGCACATTGCACTTTTATCGGATTCTGGGTGTACCAACCAATATCAGCTTTCTGCAATCGACCCTGAATCAACCCGACTTTATTCAGTCGAGCAATGATACTCAGTATCTCACCCGCAATCTTGAACAGGTTTTATCCGACATCCCAACCAACGACAAAATCCCTTATTTTGCGTGTACCTGGCTGTTTCTCCAGGACCTCAACGCGCAACGGGTCAAACAGGACACACAAAACGACCATCACACACCCTGGCTGGCCATTCAGCCTCTGCGCACTGAATCCACCCGCGAATACAGTTTCGAATACGCCATTGATGCAGAACCCCGGGCTATGGAGTTTACCTATAACCAAGGGCGATTTGAATTCGAAGACGGATTAAGGATGGATGCTGAAGTCACAAGCCTTCACGAAATGTCGGTAACGATTCGGGGCGAACAAACCACATTGAACGTGGCTCATAGCGATAATACGGTTTTTCTGCATGTCAATGGACAGCACCATCGGCTTGATATACTGAATATTGATCATGCAGGGCATGACCGGCTTGATGCATCAGGCACCATATTCTCGCCGATGCCGGGCATGGTGATCGAAGTTCGGGTCGAGCCCGGTCAATCTGTGTCCAAGGGCGATCGCCTGCTCTGTATTGAAGCCATGAAAATGGAACATGACATTTTGGCGCCGAGCTCCGGAATGGTGAAATCCATTCACTGCAAATCCGGTGATTCGGTGACCGAAAATACCTCACTTGTCATCATCGAATTCGCATGATTCCGAAGTCAGTCAACATTGTCGAAGTCGGGCCGCGAGACGGGTTGCAGAATGAATCGAGGGTTCTTCCTGTCCGAGAACGCATCAGACTGATTGAAAACCTAGCCGAGGCTGGCCTGAAGCAAATCGAAGCCGGCAGCTTTGTTCGCCCTGACCTTCTTCCCCAAGTGTCAGAGACAGATCAGGTGCTTGCCGGTCTGAACCTGAATGCGGGAATTGGGTATCCGGTATTGGTTCCCAATATGCGCGGGCTTGATAATGCCTTGTCTGCCGGCGCAAGGGAAATTGCCGTTTTTGCCGCCGCATCGGAAACATTCAGCCAGAAAAACATCAATTGCAGCATCAGCGATAGCATCCAGCGCTTCACCGAGATCGCAAAAAAAGCGATTGATGAGGGACTCAAGGTGCGCGGATACATTTCCTGTGTACTGGGCTGTCCCTATTCGGGCGCCATGCCCCCCGAAAAGGTCCTGCATGTTGCGAGCTGCCTGCAAGGCATTGGGTGTTATGAAATTTCTCTGGGGGACACTATAGGAGTTGGTACACCGGTTGCCACCCAAGAATTGATTGATACAGTCAGTCGAGATATTCCAGTCGACCGGCTGGCCGTGCATTTTCATGATACTTACGGGCAAGCACTGGCTAATATTCTAGTTTCCCTTCAAGCAGGAATCAGTGTTGTTGATTCCTCCGTAGCGGGGCTTGGCGGGTGTCCTTACGCGAGAGGAGCTAGCGGTAATGTAGCTACAGAGGATGTAGTTTACATGCTTGATGGCATGGGTATTCACCATGGCATTGATCTGAACATGCTCATCGCCACCGGGCAAGCCATTTGCGACTTGCTTGATCGTCCGGTCATGTCCAAGGTAAGCCTTGCTAGATTGCCCATTGAGTGCGAGGGATAACATGAAACAGGTATTGGGATTTGATGTTTACGGAACATTGATTGATACGCATGGAGTGATCAGCCTTCTCGAGACCATGATCGGAGATTCTGCTGCTCGTTTTTCGATTGCCTGGCGAGAAAAACAGCTGGAATACACATTCCGGCGGGGTCTGATGCAGTGCTATCGGGAATTTTCGGCATGCACGCGGCATGCCTTGCAGCATACTGCAGAATCCCTGGGACATTCATTCACTGAGGATCAGTTTCAAACCCTGATTGCCGCATATCAAGCACTGCCTGCATTTCCGGATGCCGTTCCCGGACTCGAAAAACTAAAGGATACTGGCTGTGAAATGCATGCATTTTCCAACGGACAACGAGAAGCGGTTGACCAAGTGCTGGAAAATGCCGGAATTCGCAGCTATTTTGGTGAAACTGTGAGTGTTGATGACGTAAAAACCTTTAAGCCCTCGCCCAAAACCTATCGTTATTTCATGGAATTTACAGCAAGCAGCCCAGACAATGCCTGGCTGATATCCAGTAACGGGTTTGACATTATTGGTGCTTCAGCCATGAACATGAAAACACTCTGGATTCATCGAAACAAGCAAATCGTATTGGACCCATGGGAATTCAAGCCAACGGCTGTGATCGATTCCCTGGAGCAGATTGTCGAGCATATCGGAGATTGACAGATGGAATTTACCCCTGAATTCATCAATAACCGAGACAAGAATAATCTGCCGGGACAACTTGGCATTGATGCTGTCGAAATCGGGGAGTCGTATGCCGTTCTTGAAATGCCCATTAAAACCACTCATCTGAACATTCTGAGATCTGTTCATGGGGGGAGTGTTGTGGCTCTGGCTGACACGACTGCCGGATACGCAACCTATGCAAATCTTCCAGAGGAAGCCGAAGCATTCACCACACTGGAACTCAAGTGCAACTTTATTCGAGGTGTTGGAGAGGGAACATTGCAATGTCGAGCTGATTGTGTCCACAAGGGTAAAAAGACTCAAGTCTGGGATGCAACCGTGTTTGAAAAGACCACCGGACAAAAGATTGCCATGTTTCGCTGTACCCAGTTCATTCTCTATCCGAGAAAAAAATGAAGAACCAGAATACAGAAAAGCGCAAGCACCTGCATACCCGCTCAATCCAGTGCCATGGATATGAGAGAGATGACGGGTTGTGGGATATTGAAGCCACTTTGATTGATAACAAAACCTACAGCATATCCAATCATGAGCGCGGAGAAATCCAGCCCGGCAATTCGATTCACAACATGACCGTTTGCCTGACTCTTGATCTGGACATGGTGATTCGAGATGTCCATATAGAAATGCCCTCTACACCATTTTCACTGTGCAGAAGTGCCAGCGATGTAATGGACCGTCTGGTTGGCCTCAAGATTGAGGGGGGCTGGATGCGCAAGGCCCGGGAATTGATTGCTCGAACCGAAAGCTGCACTCATGTCATGGAGTTACTGGGTCCGGTGTCGACCACTGCCTATCAGACTATGCATTGGGCGATCGAGGAAAGAGAACGAGAACAATCCAGCAGGGATACGCCAGCGATTATTGATCAATGCAAGTCTCTAGCCAGAGGCAGCGCTATCGTCAAGGTCATGTGGCCCGAGTTTCATGAAGATAATCCGGCAGTTACTGAATGATGCTGCATTTGGGCATGCAAGATATCCAACTCCAGAAGCATGTTGACCAGAACTCTTGAATACAAGATTGACTCGCGTTTTGAGGAAACGCCGAGTATTGGACTGATTGTTCTGGCGACTGACTATACGGTTGAGGACGAATTCCGGCTAATCCTTGAGAAATTCCCCGCTGTTCGCCTGCACCACAGTCGTATAGCCAATACTGACTCGATCACACCGGAAAGCCTGGCTGACATGGCGGGCAGAATCATGAATTGCGCCTCCATCCTGACCCCGGGCAGCGAGATTGACGTGATTGCCTATGGATGCACATCTGCGACTGCGACCATAGGCGAAGAGAATATATTTGAGCTCATCAGGAACGCCAAGCCTCAGTCAATAGCGACAACTCCCATTACTGCCGCTTTTGCGGCTTTTCGCGCGTTTGATGCAAGGCGCATAGGATTGATTACCCCATATATTGAGGAGGTCAACAGGACCGTTGCCAGATACATTCAGAGAGGTGGATTTGATGTACCGGTGCTAGGGACATTCGAAGAAAAACGGGATTCGGTAGTCTCTCGCATCTCTCAAGCCTCTATTGAAAATGCTGTTTGGGAAATAACGCAATCAAATGATCTAGATGCGGTATTCGTCTCTTGTACTTCCATCAAGATGGTGGAATTTTGCGAGCAACTGGAGAAAGATGTGAGACTCCCGATCACGTCCTCCAATCATGCAATGGCATGGCACGCCTTGAGACTGGCTGGACTTACGACAAAACCGGAGGGTCTGGGCTCACTCTACAGCAAATTGCTTGACTCCAGAGAAGCAGAGACACTTCCGGCGAATACGAATTCCTCGAATGAGGAAATCATCCATGAGCAGTTGTAGAACTATCGAGCCGATGTTGGGGGCTTGTCCAACAGGCAGGTTCCACGCTAATTTCCAGATGCGATCACATCAGTGTGGACCATTAATGGCACATCCATAGCATTGACATGGTATATTCTTGTCTCACGTTTTGTTAATTCAAGGGGGGTAATCCAGAGAATTCAGTTAGCGTGGGATCATCCTGCTTGTACAATGCCGCATGAATCCGAACAAAATGGGGATTTCCAGCGTGAATTGAGCCTTTGGAAGTCAAACCTTCCTTCCAGGGCCTGGATATGAGATCATCGTGATATAATTATCATGATGGAAAAGGAAAGAGCAGAAACCCTGCTTGGAGCATACTCCGCTGAGATAAAAGTCGGCCATATTTGTGGTCCAGCCGAAACTGCCACTGCGAATTTTGCGACATTCGACATTTCAAGACCGCCATGTCCCTGACCCCTTCCAACATGCTTCCGATCGGAACGCGAGCCCCGGATTTTTCACTGCCCTCGACCGAGGGAACGATGGTTGATTTAGCTAGTCAGTGCGGCGAGAGAGGAACAGTGGTGCTGTTCATCTGCAATCACTGCCCTTATGTCATCCACATTGCTGATACCCTCGCCGGAACCGCTCGGGAATACATGGCGAAAGGCATTGGATTCGTCGCCATCAACAGCAACGATACATCGGCGTATCCTGAAGACGGCATGGAGTACATGATCCGTGAAAAGCAGGATCGAAACTACCCGTTTCCCTACCTCATCGACGACTCGCAGGAAGTGGCCCGAGCATATGATGCAGCCTGTACTCCGGACATCTATCTCTTCGATAGTGATCTCAGACTGGTGTACCGTGGACAATTCGATGACAGTCGTCCTGGCCGAGTTTCCTCAGGAAACTACGATTCTACCGGCAAACAGCCCACTGGCAGGGATCTCAGGGCCGCTATGGATTGTCTTCTTCAAGAAATACGGGTCCCCGATGACCAGAAGCCCTCAATAGGCTGCAACATCAAGTGGAAGCCTAGTTTCGAACCTTCAGGCTGAGACTTGCCATTGTCCAGCGGTCACCCCCGCCAGCACGGAAGTTCCTGCTGCAATTGCCCGATGGCCACTGCACGGACCTTCTCCGCCAAGTCGAATGACGATTCTCCAGGGTAAACCAAGAACAGATGATCCAGCCGAAGGTCGGCAAGTGCGGTTTTCATGGAGCGGGCTATTCCAGGAGTGGATGTCCGCTTGAATTCGAACCCCCAACGTTTTCTTCCTCTTATCAACAACAGGTCCAGTTCTGCTCCCGTGTGGGTTGCCCAGAAAAAACATTCGTGGGGCCTAGCGCCGGAAATCTCGATCGCCTGAGTAAGCGCAAAGCCCTCCCAAGAGGCACCTAGCCGGGGATGACATTCAAGGTCTGCCAGATTTTCAATACCGATCAATGCATGCAGAAGCCCGGTATCGGTAAAAAAGACTTTTGGAGCCTTGACCTGACGCTTGCGGATATTCTCGTGCCATGGCTGGAGTTGACGGACGACCAATGCCGAAGTCAGGATATCCAGATAACGACGGATTGTAATGTGGCTGACGCCAAAGCTTCGAGCGAATTCGGAAGCGTTCCAGATCTGACCGTGATAATGAGCCAGCATGGTCCAGAATCTTCTCAACGCGGGAGCACCGACCTGAATTCCTAGTTGAGGCATGTCCTTTTCGAGAAATGTGAAAATGAACTCCTCCCGCCAGTTGAAACTTTCCGAATCACTTGGAGACAAGAATGATTTGGGAAAGCCGCCCCTCAACCAGAGCTGGTCATGATTGCTCAACCCGATCTCCTGCAAGGAAAATCCCTCTAGCTTATGAAATGCCACTCTTCCAGCCAGAGATTCGTTCCCCTGACGCAGAAGTTCTGGTGCGGCGCTTCCAAGAATCAGGAACCGGGCCGGTAGTGGCTGACGATCTACGAGTACGCGCAACAGAGGAAACAAGTCCGGCAATCGCTGTATTTCGTCTAGTACGACCAGACCTTCGAGCGGTTCCAGTGCAAGTTCTGGATCAGACAAGCGAGCAAGATCTCTCGGTCTCTCCAGATCGAATATATGGCAATTCCCAGTCCACTGACCAGCTATCTGTTTCGCCAGAGTAGTTTTTCCGACTTGTCTGGCACCCAAGAGGATAACAATCGGATGATGGCGCAGGAGCCTTTTTATTCGGTTCAGGTGGTTTATTCGTTCGATCATGCACCAATTATATCCTGAAATTTGATAGTCAGTCTTTCATATTTCTCGATTTATCCTGCTCAAACAGTATTCTTTCAACCTCAAGTTAGATTTTAATTCTTATGAAGATGTAATTTTATCACTTTGTTTACATGTAAAATTTTTTAAAATAGGCATCAATGCTTCCAGATGGGTCGGACTTGCATCTGGGCATAAGGCATATGAATGCCTTCTTGGCAGGCTGTTTTACCCAATCCGGGGAATAAGGCTAAAACTCTGCCTCACGTTTTCTTGCCAGCATCAACCCATCACCAACAGCTATCATGGAACTTTCAACTCTTGAATCTTTATGAATTAAACGCGTCAAGTCACGAATTGCCTCAGTAGCAACCTCTGTATTGTCAGGATCGGCTACCGCCCCTCCCCAAAATGCATTATCAGCAATGACCAAACCACCCGGTCGCAATAGCTGTAGTGAACGTTCATAGTAAGCAATTCCATTCTCCTTATCGGCATCAATGAAGACCATATCGACTGATTCCTTAAAGCCTGATTGCAGTAATTCATCCAGAGTATCAAGAGCCGGAGCCAGACGAAGATCGATGTTTTGACTCACACCAGCCTGTTCCCAATACGGTCGCCCAACCAATGTCCATTCCCTAGAGATATCACAGGCAATTAACCTGCCATCCGGTGGCAGCGCCTGTGCCATTGCTAAAGCACTATAGCCTGTAAAGGTTCCAATCTCGACGATGGTCTTAGCTCCCATCAATTTGACCATCAATGCCATGAATTGCCCCTGGTCCGGAGAAATCTGCATCATGGATTGCTCCATGGTTAATGTTGTCTCACGGAGCAAACGCAAAGACTCAGATTCATCAAGCGTATTGTCCAGAATATAGCGGTACATTTGTTCCGGGTTCTCAACAGGGTTCTTGGCCATAATCCTAATCGTCAGATGAAGTTCCTGAAAAATAATATGACATTGTTTTGGATAGTTGATTGGCAGGGTCCGGATTGTCGACGGAGATGCAGTCGATCATCAACAGTAGATCTGCAATGGCCATGGCTTTCAATTCAGGATCGGGTACGGTGCTTTTCGTCAATCAGCACCTAAGCCCTCTTGCATCACCCGGGAATTGGGCCTAGTGCGGCGCTGATCATGCATCGCGTCCTGAACCTCGGCCCGAAACCAGGCATCGTAGGCATCTGGATCGGCAGGCCTGAGGGCACTCCGCCCCCTGCCGCCATGCGGGCCAAGAGGATGCGTATGGTTTCCGAGGCTGCCAGGCCAACGCCAGCGAGTGCGTCCAAGACTTGATCCTTGAGCTGATTGTCAAGCCGAGAATAGAACTTGGATGTTTGGGCTGGCATGTCAGTACTGCTGATCAGGGCCTATAGTTGTATCTCATTTGAGGCTCGCTTTCAATCCGATCCGCAACATTTCCAGGAAGTTTCCAGGTATTATCCCACACGTGATTTGCCTCTGTAATGCCTATTTTTAGATTAGGAGCAAATTTGACAAGCAGTGGGCTAGCGCAACCGTACAATCCGGCCATTTTGTCCAGAAAGCACCGCTTCAAGGCACGATGTCTGTCCATCTTCTATTCCATGAACAGTTACCTCTTCTCTCGCACCAATAGTCTCTAAAACATCTTCAAGCCAGTCTGGTCGGTGGTGGTAAAGCTGCAGCGACAATATCTTCCATCCTAGGTCTTCCATTCTGCTTGCTGGGTGAAAATCAACTTTCCACTGCATGCAAAGCGGGACAAAACCAGCGCCAGGCATGGACCCATCCTTGCGAAATGCCACTCTCCATCGCAATTCGTCACGGCTAGCAGAAATGATTTCTCCAAGCGGCACTGCGGAGGATCCAACCAATGAATCAAGATCAGCCGTATTCACGGCCCATGTCAGCAATCTAGGCGATTCTTCGAGGGCATCTCTAACATGTGGATCATCTAATCCAAACCAGCGGGGATGGTTAGGAGGATTGAGCGACCGATCAATGGAAATGACTTCAAGATAAACATGTTTACCCAAAGCCATGACCGAGTTATGCGTACCCATGAACTTGTGTTGCCCACCTCGCGGTATATCAACCCCCAGTTTGTCCCGAATATAAGAAACTCCCTGATCATGGGTTTTCGCAGCGATCACGATGTGGTCCAATACAGAAGACGTCATTTGTTTAACCAGCCTGACGATTGTTGGTACTCAGGATTATGGCGGACCGCTTTCAATGCGATCCGATGGCGGGGCCATTGGCAATGTGGGCTATAAGAAGGCCGAATCAGCTACAACCAGGTTGAGTTTGCAAATGAACTGAAGAGCATCCTTCTTCAGCCGGATGCTATTGATCTCTAAGCTGCAAATCCGCCCGAATAAGATCGGCTACTGATCGGCCAGTCATGTCAACCCGAGCAATGTCTTCAATTCTAGGGGTCATGACATTCATCACGGAGTCGTCAACCAGATCATTCCACAGCCCATACACCGAGGTCAGGTTGATAATCATCATGTCCCGCACACTTGGTGTTTCCTCGCACAACAGAATTCCTGCAATACGACGACGAATATCGCGAAAATGCACGCCATTACTTGAAACAAAATGACGACTGCCCATAACAAAGTAACGACCGCCCGAGCGGTGAACCAGAATGCCGCGTTCAACCAAAAGCCCTGACAACTCCCGCTGAATGGCATCGGCCTCGGCAAACAGGCGGCCAATCCAATCATCGACATTATGTCGAATGGCATTTTTTCCAATCCAAGATAACGCACGATCAAGAAATGGGTATCCCGTTGTTGCAGGGTTAATGATGACCAAACTTCCGTTATCGATCTTGATTCTGTTTTGTTCACATAAATCAAGCAGGATTGCGCCGGCCATCATCCCGCGTACGGTACGGGGAGACAGGTCGTAATTGGCGCATCCATTGTCATAATGCAGAATTAACAGTAAAACTTCTTCGCTGATAGTGATCATGAAGGACTTGTCGGCGACTAAACCCACATCAGCGACGATTCCTCGATTAGTTTCTGTTTTCATGGTTCATCTGATTGAATATGATTGCTTTATGTTTTTTATTATTACAGTATTGTTACAATTATATTCTATTTACATTACATTTTGCAAGCATTTTTTCCAGGCTGTTTTTAAAGGCAATCTGTCTGCCTGATTGTCTGGCTCAATACTGGACTGTATTACGAGAAGCGCTTGCTTTGAGTAAGCAGTTGAGAATTTCAGAACAGATTCAGGCTGTCATCATTGTTGATGCCCTTCAACGCGAGGAAAACCCGGTCACCATCATGGGTTGACTTGCACGGTTGAAAGCAGCATCAGCCCCCTCCCCCATTCCATGCTTTTACAATGTCAAAATCAATCGGCTCGTTGTACAATCCTGACTATCGGCCAATTCGAAATGCTCCGAGGACCAGCGCCATGAAACTACATATTTCCCTGAAAGTCGAAGATCTTGATCAATCAATCCAGTTTTATTCAACCCTGTTTGACAAGTCACCGGATATCGTTCGCAAGGATTATGCAAAGTGGGATGTTGAAGATCCTTGTGTCAACTTCGTGATCGAATCAGGTCGAGGAGAAATCGGATTTGACCACCTCGGCATTCAGGCTGAGAATCAACAGCAACTGGACAAGCTGATGGTTCGAATCAATCAATCAGATCGACCACAACTGGAACTCGAAACCACGGCTTGCTGCTATGCGGTATCCGACAAGGCCTGGGTCAGAGGCACCGCCAATGAACGCTGGGAAGCCTTCCTCACACACAGCCATGACAACGAGGAGTATGGCCAAGACAGTGCCCACCTCTTGCCGACCGAATAGAATCCCATAATCAAGATCCCGCGTCATGTATTCGGCTAAACAGAAATATCTGGCTGAATTCATCGGTACGTTTTTCCTGCTCGCCACGGTGATCGGTTCGGGGATAATGGCCGAGAACCTCTCTGGCAATATCGTTGCTCTGTCCCTGCTCGGCAATACCATTCCAACCGGTGCCATTCTTGTCGTTCTAATCACAATGTTCAGTCCCATCTCAGGCGCTCATTTCAATCCGGCAGTCACACTGGTTTTCCTGTTGCGTCGCGAGATTGATGGACCTGATTCTGTCGCTTACGTGATGATGCAGATTGCTGGTGGACTGCTTGGTGCAGTGGCGGCACATGCCATGTTTGAGATGGAGATTGTACAAGCCTCGGCAAAACTGCGAAGCGGAGGCGCTCAGTGGCTATCCGAGAGCATTGCGACCTTTGGTCTGGTGCTGGCTATTCTGCTGACGCTGCAATTTCGCAGGAGTGCAGTAGCCATGGTTGTCGGCCTCTACATCACTGCCGCATACTGGTTTGTGGCCTCCACTTCGTTTGCAAACCCTGCTGTGACCATTGCGAGAAGTTTCACCGATACTTTCTCGGGAATATACCTGGCCCATGTACCCGCATTCATCGCTGCACAAATTATCGGCGCACTCTGTGCGCTTGGGGTCTGTTCGATACTGCTCAAAAGGGATATGGATTCAGCCTGATTCCACTGCCCTTTCTCTTATTGGCTGCTCAACCAGTGCGGCTCGCGCCCGAACCTGTTTTTCGAGTTCTTTTTATCATCTTCTGAATCGCGGATTGACAGACCATTCGGATGCGTTCTGCCGGTATCGCCAACTGTTGGACTAGGCAGTCCCTGAAATCATTGCTGTATGGTTGTTCCTCAAGTGCAAGACACAAGCACTTTAGCCAGGCGAATCTTTCCGACACGCCAATATCGAGATGTTGATGGATGCCGGGAATGCTGATTGGTCCGTATTTTTTCTGGTATGGCTTCGACCCTACCAACCACTCACACAGAAATCGTGCCAAATTGTCTCGTGCCCCATCCATATCTTCGGAGCGCATTTCATGGATGTCTCTTCCTCGGGAAGCAGGCCTTGCCGGCATGAATCATTTTCCAACAATCCTCAATTCATGGATACACTTCCATACACTGGTGCAGAACATCTATTTCTGTGGAATTGTTGTCGTTGGTGAATAATTTTGAATCCCTCCGCAAGACTGCTGGTTAACGAACGGGCAAATTCCGTGCATCGTAATGATCTTGCTCTGCCATTTTCATGCGATCCACAGCAAGTTCTGGATTTCCTGTCACACTGCCCCAGACATCAACCGACACCGCTCCTTGACTCTAGGTACATGGCCTTGCAAGGCAGTCTCGAGCACGTCTGGATCAAGGATGAATCAAGCCGAATGAGACTTGGCAGCTTCAAGGCGCTGGGGGGAATCTACGCCGTTGCCCGTATTCTTCAAAATGCAGCTGCATCCAGTCTGGGCCGAACCATTGCTTCAGATGAACTGATAGATCCAGAGATTAAAAAGCTCGCGTCAAAGATCAGATTTGTGACTGCAAGCTCCGGAAACCATGGTATATCTGTTGCGACCGGGGCAAATCTGTTCGGCGCACAAGCGACCATTGTCCTCTCTCGTACTGTGCCGAAAGAATTTGTGGATCGCCTGAAGCAAGTACCCTGCTCTGTCATACGGCACGGGGAGGACTATGAACAGAGCGTTGCACATGCGATCGAATTATCTAGGAAGCCTGGACGAATTCTGCTTGCCGATGGCTCCTGGGAGGGGTACATGGACTTGCCTGGATTGGTCATGGAAGGCTATTCCGTCATCCCCGAAGAATGCATGAACCACTTCCTTGCAGAAGATAGCTGGCCCACACTCATTTTCCTGCAGGCGGGCGTAGGCGGGTTTGCGGCTTCTTTTGCCGCGCATGTTCGAGCGTATTGGCCTGTCCAGCCCACCATCATCATAATCGAGCCCGAAACTGCACCATGTCTGATGGAAAGCGTTCGCCGGGGAAGATTGACAACTGTTGGCGGATCGATTTCGGTAATGGGGCGATTGGACTGCAAGCAGGCATCACTAATTGCGTTCAATACTCTCACTGAAGTGGCTGATGGATTCATGGTGATATCCGATGATGAGTCGAGGCTTGGCCGACAATCCGTTCGAAATGCAGGCATTGAAACCACCGAATCAGGAGCGGCTGGGCTTGCAGGACTATTGATTGCATTATCCTGTCCTGACACCGCAACAAAGATTGGACTTGACACAGACAGTCGATGTCTCGCGGTAGTATCTGAACGAGAATAGATACTTACGTCCAAAATGTCTTGAACAGAAGCAAGCTCAAGCCTCAAGCATTCCTCCTCCCGATCACTGGAATGCGAGCGGTGTTTATACGATAGCGGGGGCTGGAACAAAAATTCGACCTTCGGGAATCAGGACAACATCAAAATGCCCCATATCCAGTGCATATGGCATGTTTCACCAGCAACACCGGGGGGACAAGCGGCAATTTCAATGATGGGTTGCGATCCACTCCCTGCCAGTCGACCAATTGGGAGGCTTGATTTGCCAGATGAATATCACAATCACGGAATCAGAATTGTTGCCCCCTGGGTTTCGCCACTTTCAAGGCCTTTATGTGCAATTACCGCATCCCGCAAAGGATATTCATAATTGATATTGGAGCGAATTGTCCGATTCTTGATTGCCTCAAATACGCTGCTGGCCGCATTTTCAAGGTCTTCGCGCTTGGCAACATAGTGCATGATTGCAGGACGGGTAATGAATAATGATCCACGATGCCCAAGATCCTGGATAATGTCTATCGGTTCTGGAGGCCCTGAGACATGACCATAGGCAACACATGTCCCCATCGGACGCAGACAGTCAAGCGATTGCATGATGGTGTCCTTTCCAATTGACTCATAAACCACGGTCGCCCCCTCCCCTTGCGTGACTTCAAGAACAACATCAACAAAACTCTGCCTGCGACGAACCACCGGGTAATCACAACCCGATTCAGCGGCAACTTCTGCTTTCTGTTCAGTACTGACAGTGCCAACAACGATGGCACCAAGCGCTTTTGCCCATTGGCAAAGGAGCAGCCCCATACCCCCAGCAGCCGCATGTACGACAATAATGTCGTTTTCCTTGACTGCATATGTGCGGTGAAGCAGGTAATGCGCCGTCATGCCCTTCATGATGAGCGAAGCCACTTCGCGATCTTCTAGCCATTCCGGCAGATGAAGCAGCCTGTCGGCCGGATAGTTTCTGATCTCGCTGTAACTGCCCAGTGGAGGTATGCCATAGGCAACCCGGTCTCCAGCCTTGAAATTGAAAACGTCCTTGCCGACATCCTCAACAATGCCCACGCCTTCAAAGCCAATGACAACTGGACAAGGGGGTACTTTCCAGGGGTGGGAAATGCCTGCACGATGATAGGCATCGGCAAAATTAACCCCGATGGCCGTGTGTCGCAATCTCACTTCATGAGGCTGAACACCCGGAACTGGCCACTGCTGCCATCGCATGGCTTCAGGAGTACCTAGTTCATGGATCACCTGTGCATGACTGCTCTCGGGCTGAGACATTAAGCAGGGATCAAGCAGTAATTTTTCAGGAATCTTGTCTGACCAAAATGCGGATGGCGGTCAGACTAGTGCTTCATCAGCATTTTGACTTGCCAACGCCTTCTGCACCTCAAACTCCACTGCTTCAAGTTCTTCGATAGTCCGGTGACAGGTAATCTGATGCCCTGAACTCAAGTCGCGAACAGGAGGGTTCTGCTTCTCACAGGCCCCCTCTATGCCTATTGGACAGCGATTGAAAAATGGACAGCCAACTGAAGTAATCTCGACATCCTTGGCAATCCCGACCGACATTTCCCTTTTCTGCATGGTGTCTTCGAGCCAGCCCAGTCGCAGCTCTGGTACAGAACTGATCAGGAGTCGGGTATAGGGATGATATGGCGGAGTCAACACTTCATCGGTTGGACCTTGCTCGACAACGCGGCCGGCATAGAGCACCACAATCTCGTCTGCAAATGATGCAACGGTAGATAGGTCATGACTTATAAAAACGAAGGAGACGCCCGTCTTGTCGCGCAATGCGGTAAGAAGCTTGATCACGTTTGCGCCAACGATTGAATCAAGTGCCGAAGTCACTTCATCGCACAGCATGACTTCCGGGTTGGCCGCCAGCGAACGGGCCATGTTGACGCGCTGCTTCTGGCCACCCGACAATTCCATCGGATAGCGCGATGCAAAATCTGCCGGCAGCTCAACCATCTCCAGAATCTCCACTACTTTGGCATGTTTCTGTTTGCCCTTCAGACCATGGTAGAACTCAAGCGGCCGACCGATGATATCGCCGATGACCTGTTTGGGGTTCAAGGCGGTATCAGCCATCTGGAATACAAACTGAATCTTCTGTAACTCTTCAAGCTTTCTGTTTCGAAGATCGCCATCGAGTTCTACGGCATCCAGTTCGACCGTGCCACGGGCCTGAGGCAAGAGCCCCGCCATGACACGCGCCAGAGTTGATTTACCGCATCCTGATTCACCAATGACGCCAACCACATGACCGTTCTTTACCGATACATTGACATCCCGCAGAATCGGAATCTTGGGCTCTCCATTGACTATGCCTCCGTAACCTGCCGTCATGTCCGTAATTCTGATCGCCGGAATTTCTCTTTCGTGTTCGACTCCTACTGAACTCCCAAGCCCTGCCTGAGGTTTTGGACGCACGGCCGCCATCAGACGCTGGGTATAGACATGACCCGGATTGTTGATGATTTCATCTGCATTGCCCTGTTCCATGACTTCGCCACCGTAAAGCACCACAATGTAGTCGGCAATCTGGGCAACCACTGCAAGATCGTGGGTTACATAGATCGCCGCTGAATTCTCTTCGTGGATAACCTTCTTGAATGCCTTGAGCACCTCAATCTGCGTTGTGACATCAAGTGCCGTGGTTGGTTCATCGAGCACCATAAGATCCGGTTTGCCGCAAAGCGCCATGGCAGCCATCAATCGCTGCAGCTGTCCACCTGATACCTGATGCGGATACCGAAAACCGATTCGTTCCGGATCGGGCAGCTCCAGTGCGTGATATAACTCTACTGCACGTTTATCCGCTTCGTTTTGCGAAAGCAGTCCATGCAAAACAGCGGATTCAGTGACTTGCTCGCCAATGGTAATCGCCGGATTGAATGTCGCGGCAGCACTTTGCGCCAGATAGGCAACCTTTGATCCACGAATCTCCCGAGTCCGCAAGGGTTCAGCCTTGAGCATGTCTTCACCATCAACCAGCAATTCGCCTCCCGCAAAGTAAAGTCCGGGCTTGGTATAAGCCAAGGAGGCTAGGGAGATGGTCGTTTTACCGGAACCAGATTCGCCAATCAGCGCAACCACTTCTCCCTTGTGAATGTCGAACGACACCCCTTTGACAATCGGAATGACATCCCCATCGTCATTTTTTGCATTGATCTTGAGATCCTTGACTTCGACAAGCTTTTCTTTCTGCATCGGCCTATACCATCTTTGAGGCCAGACTGCCGCCAGACTTGGCTGAAATATCGTCGACAATCAAGTTGATCGGAATGGTGAAAGTGGCTATTGCCAAAGCCGGCCAGATGGCCGCATAGGAACCGTATGGAAGACCCTGCAGATTCTCGCGCACCATGCTTCCCCAGTCAGCTGCAGGCGGCTGGACACCGAGACCCAGAAAGCTCAATGAGGAAATAAACAGCACCACAAAAACGAGCCGCAATCCAAAATCAGTCGCTAGCGGCATGGCGGCATTGGGCAGTACTTCAGATCGAATTACCCACCAGACACCCTCGCCTCGTGCCTTGGCTGCTTCCACGAAATCCTGCACCATGATGTCCTGGCCCAATGCCCGGGCAATTCGGAATACGCTCGATGCATAAATTATGGAGGCCGTGCCAACCAGAACGGGTATTGAGGAACCAAGCCAGGCTATGGCAATCAGACCGAGCATGATCGTGGGCAAAGACAGTATTGCGTCGTTGACCCGGCTGATGCCCATGTCAATCCACCCCCCCTTAACCGCGGCCAGAATGCCGAGAGTTATGCCAATGAGGTAGGCCAGAAGGGTAGAAGCCAGAGATATGCCGATCGTGTTGCGGGCACCGTAAATGACGCGTGACAGGGTATCCCGCCCCAGATAGTCAGTTCCCAGATAAAAGGTTCCGTATTCATTGGTATGGTAGCCCATAAAGCCATCATCGCCATCTATATCCATTTCATGAAATGGTGCAATAGAAGGACCGATCAGGCATATAACCAGCCAGAGTGCAACTATGGCCGCGGAAGCCTTGCCCAGCCAGGATAGCCTGACGCGACGCTTCGGGGGTGCCGTAGGCAGCTCGTCGACCGCATCGATTTCAGCCAAGATGTCTTTCTCCGGCATGCTTGATTCTTCGGCTAGTTCTGGATTTTCGGTCATTGTTCAGCTGTATTACTTCGGATTGCGAAGCCGGGGATTGGACATGATGGAAGCAACATCCGCCATGAGGATCAATATCACGTAGGCACCGCAGAAAATCATTGCACAGGCCTGCACCAGAGGCAAATCCCGAGTCTGGACGCCATCGATCATCAGCTTTGCCAGTCCCGGATACGAGAATATTGTCTCTACCACAACGACACCGCTAACCAGATAAGCCAGATTCAGGGCAATGACATTGACGATCGGGCCAATCGCATTGAAGAAGGCATGGCGCAGGATAATGCGACGACGAGGCACGCCCTTCAGGATTGCCATCTCGATATAGGGGGAACTCATGACATTCAGAATTCCAGCACGGGTCATCCTGATCATCTGCGCCGAGACAACGATTACCAGAGTGATCAGCGGCATCGCCATGGCTTTGAAAAATTCCAGAAATGTTTCATCTCCGGTCAAATACGTGGTTGCCGGCAGCCAGTGAAGTTCAACCGCCAGAATCAGGACCAGAATTGTCGCAATGAAGAATTCAGGAACAGAGATCAGGCTCAGCGTCCCAAAGGTAACAATTCGGTCCAGCAGTGCACCTGGATGCATGGCCGCCCACAGTCCCAGTGCAATTGAAATCGGAATGGATATTGCCGCAACCAGTCCGGACATTACCATGGTATTCCCCAGTCTTCCGGAAATCAGGCTTTCTATCGTTGCCCCGCCGGCTTTGGAGATGCCAAGATCTCCTGTAGCCATGTTGCCGAGCCACTGAAAGTACCGGACATATCCTGGCTGATCCATCCCCAGTTCCTTGCGCAGGGCAGCGAGCGTTTCAGGGGTGGCACTTTGCCCCAGGATGATTTGTGCGACATCACCGGGCAAAACGCTGGTCATCAGAAAAACAATGATGGAAACCACGACCAGGGTAGCGAACCCGATCGCAATCCTGCGAAGCACCATTTTCTTCATCATGGCCTGTTATCCTTTTCCAGTTAGTCTTTTCATCTTGACACTTCAAACGCACCTGCACAGCATGACGTTCCAAAATGTCGAGTGCTTCAGTAAATTGACGGGGTTTATGGATCATTATGCCACAACGGGAGCGATTTCACAAACATGGTCTGCCTGAGCAGTCACAATTCACCTGCATTCTCTCGGCTGCCGGCAAATTTGCGCAAATTTTGAGCAATGATGGAGAAGTCAAGTACCGACCATTCGGTCATTGGTTCCCGATTACTGGCTCTCGCCGTCATTATGGAAGAATGCGTGAATCAAGTAGAGGATGACGCCGAATGTGATCGCAATGTCTGCGATATTGAAGGCTGGAAAATACCAGTCCCGGTAATGCAGGTTAATGAAGTCCACGACATATTGATGCCGTATGCGGTCAATCAGGTTGCCGATTCCGCCGGCCAGTATCAGAGCCAACCCCAATGACAGAAATCTTGCCGTATCCGGAACACGCCATAGCCAAACCAGGATAATCGAGATGACGATGACCGCAATGCCGATAAACAGGTAAAGCTGAAATCCTCCTGCCCCATGCAGAAAACCAAATGCGGCTCCGGTGTTGTAGACCAGAAACCACTGCAGGACGGGCAATACTTCAATTGGCGGCTTGCCCGACAAATGTGCAATCGCAAGATTCTTCAGCGATTGATCAACAGCGATGATCAGCACCGCCAGAAACAGATATCCAAGATAGCGGGTTATATGACTCACAACACCATCATCCGGATTTGTGAATCAGTTGGGCAGTTTTGCAGTCTTCAGCAATCTGTTGCTTCAGCGCATCAAATGAGTCAAAACGCTGCTCATCACGTATCTTCTGGATAAATTCGACACGCACGCGCCGGCCGTAAACTTCCTGACTGAAGTCAAATAAGTGAACCTCCAGCAAAATCCTTTCGCCATCGACCGTTGGCCTTGCGCCCAGATTCGCCACTCCTTCATGCATTTGCGCATCGATATCTACCCTTACGGCAAACACGCCAAACATTGGCGGTTTGTGCATGAATGGAAGATTCAGGGTCGGAAAACCCCATCTGCGCCCCCTTTGATCGCCATGCTGTACTCGCCCAATTATCTCATATCGACGTCCGAGCAATCGTTCGGCCAGTTTAAGATCACCGTCATTGAGTGCTTGCCGGATCCGGGTACTGCTGATTCGTCCTCCCGCCTCTTCAACTGTTGTGCACCGCGTTAGCTCGAAACCATGATCGAGGCCAAATGATTTCAGCATTGCGTAATCGCCCCTTCGCCGTGAACCGAATCTGAAGTCATGGCCTGCCATGAGAAAGCGAGTGTTCAAGCCTTCAACAATGTATTCGAGAATGAAGTCCTCAGCAGAGGTTTGGGCAAGAGACCTGTTGAATGGCAGCGCGATCAGCGTATCAATGCCCGAATCCTTGAGATAAAGATATCTTGTAGTCAGAGAAGTCAGTCTAGGAGCAGCCTCTTCTGCCCGGAAATACTCCTGGGGGGTTGGAAAAAACGTCATCAAAATAGCGGGCAGACCCATTTTTCTCGAGCGTTCAACAAGACCACGGACAACCTCCCGATGGCCACGATGTACGCCGTCAAAGTTGCCGATTGTCAGCACACAGCCCATTTCTGGTTTACCACATGCCTGTATTGACCTTGCCAGTTTCATGATTCATTCGTCTCGGGCATCGTCAGCTGGCGAGGTCGCAGGCCAGATAAAAGCAGGGCCAGAATATAGATAATTCCAGCCACTAAGATCAATCCCAGCAATCGCATTGCTCGATCAGCAATTGAAAGTTCAATCCACAGTCCTGTGTTACCCCTGAACAGCCAGAGGAAAATGCCCATCAGCAGGCAAGCCACGATGCACCTGCACAAGAACACAAGCCAGCCCGGCTCCGGCCTGTACAGTTTCTTGCGCCTGAGCAGAAGAAAAAGCCAAGCCGAATTAAAAAACATTGAAAGTGAAGTGGCAAGCGCCAGCCCAACATGTTTCAAGGGCATCACCAGAATCAGGCAGAAAACAATATTCAGTCCCATTGCATACATCGCAACCTTGACCGGGGTTCGGGTATCCTCATGTGCAAAGAAACCAGCAGCATGAACCTTGACCATCACTATGGCCGGCATTCCCACAGAGAATGCAATCAGGCCCAAGGCGGTCATTCGAACCCCGTTGGTCGTGAACCCTCCATGATAGAAAATCGTTGCAACCAGCGCTTCAGCCAGCATGACGAGACCGATCATGGCTGGAATGCAAATCAGCACCACCCAGCGACTGGCCCAGTCAAGACTGCTTGAAAAGGCATTTCCGCTCGTTGCATGACGAATTCTAGACAGATGCGGCAATATTACTGTAGACAATGCAATTCCAAACACGCCAACCGGAAATTCCATTAGCCGGTCCGCATAATACAGCCAGGAAATGCTGCCGGTTACCAGAAATGAAGCGAGGATAGTGTTAATGAACACGCTGACTTGAGCAACCGAAACACCATAGATGGCAGGAATGATCAACTTGCCGACTTTCTTCACTCCATCCAGTCCCGCCTTGTCTTCGGGCTTTGCGACGACTCTTGGACGAATGGTGAGACCTTCACGGCGAATGAAGGGGACTTGAAAAGCCAGTTGAACAACACCCGCTGCCACAACGCCAACCGCTAGGGCACTGGGTGAACTCGATACCCGGGGAACCAGGAGTACTGCAGCGCCAATCAGACAGAGATTCAATAAAATCGGCGTCGCAGCGGGGGCGGCAAATCGACCGCAGGTATTGAGCATTCCGGCGGCTACAGCAACCAGAGAAATAAAAAACAGATACGGAAACGTGATACGGGTTGCCGAGACTGCTGCATTGAATTTCTCGGGATCATCCAGAAATCCTGCAGCCACAATCGAGACCAGTAGTGGCGCACCCGCCACTCCAATTGCCGATATAGCCAGCAGCAGCAATCCAAAACGACCCAGCATCAGCTGCAGGAAGGACGAAACATCTTCCCGGGTGCGATGCATTCGATAATCAGTGAAGACTGGGACAAACGCTGCAGACAGAGCGCCTTCCCCCAAAATGCGCCTGAAGAAATTAGGGATACGGAAAGCCACAAAAAACACATCGGCTGCGGCCTTGTCACCCAGAATGCTGGCAAAAATGATATCCCGGATCAATCCTGTAATGCGAGACAACAGGGTCATCAAGCCTACTGTCGATACGGACTTGATTATCTTGGATGACATCCGGAAACCAGCGGCAGCAAAAGATTTCGCGCTTGACAAATACCCTGAAATCGGGGATATTCCGTCTCCCGATAAATTGACCGACCTTTTGAGGACGATCCCTTGGCCAATTCACCCCAAGCAAGAAAGCGAGCCCGGCAAAATGCCAGGCAACGCGAACACAATGTGAGCCAGCGTTCTGCGTTGCGTTCATCGATCAAGAAGCTTCTGAAGATCATGGATTCCGGTGATCGAGGGGCCTCTGAACAGGCATACCGTGAGACAGTTTCCAAAATTGACGGTTCTACATCCAAGGGCCTGCACCATCGGAATCGCGCATCGCGATTAAAATCCAGGCTCAATAATCGACTTCGTGCTCTGAGCGCCTGAACATTCCAGCTCATGCCGTTACTGCGATATTGTCGCGATGGATAAGTTCGCTCTCTCCGTAATAGCCTAATATACGCTCGATATTTTGGCTCGGCTGCCCGATGATTCGGCGTGCCTCGTCCGAGTTGTAGTTCACTAGTCCGCGAGCGATCTCCTGGCCCTTGCGGTCAATGCATGTCACAATCTCGCCGCGAGTGAATTCTCCTTCAACAGCGGTCACGCCTACGGGCAGCAGACTTTTTCCTGCATCCTTGAGTACACTGACTGCGCCATTATCAAGTATCAGTTTTCCATTGCCGCGCAATTGACCAGCCAGCCATTGCTTGCGAGCAGCAATTCGCTCCTTTCCCGGTGAAAGCAGTGTTCCCATTTCTTCGCCGCCTCGCAATCGAAGCAATACGTCCTGTTCCTGGCCAGAAGCGATGATCGTACAGGACCCGGAACGGGATGCTTTTTGGGCGGCCTGCAGTTTCGTAATCATGCCTCCACGACCGGATTCTCCGGCCTCTCCTGCAAGTTCCAGCAGAGAGGGGTCATCGGCCTTGCCATAGCGGACAAGCTGTGCTTGGTCTGACTGTCTTGGATTCACGTCATAGAGCCCATTCTGATCGGTCAGTAAAATCAGGCATTCTGCATCAATCAGATTTGCAGCGAGAGCAGACAGCGTATCGTTGTCTCCAAAGCGAATTTCCTCATTGACCACAGCATCATTTTCATTAACGATTGGCACTACCCCCAGGTCCAATAATTCGCGGATGGTATTTCGGGCATTCAGATAGCGTTGCCGGCTTGCTAAATCAGCATGAGTGAGCAGTATCTGTGCTGCGTGAACACCGCGCTGCTGAAATGCGGCCTCGTAGCTGTGGACCAGTCCAATTTGGCCAATGGCTGCCGCTGCCTGCAGGAGATGTACCTTGTCGGGTCTATGTTTCCATCCAAGACGTCTCATGCCCTCACCTATTGACCCTGAAGAAACCAAAACCACCTGCATGCCGTCATTCAACAGGCAACATACCTGATCAGACAGGGATTCCATCACATCTCGACGCAGTCCTGCATGGGAGTCGGTGAGCAGCGCAGTTCCAATCTTGATTACCCACCGAGTTGATTGAGTCAGGATTGACCGATCGCTTTTTTCCACCCTTTACCTCGCTCGACTCTCAGGCCAGCTGTTCCTGATTGTCATGCTCATCTCGCTGCAGAATCAAATACTGCATGATTTTGCCCACCAGTTCGCGACACCCGGAACCGCTTACGGCAGATATTGAAAAGATCGGCTTGTTCCACTCTAGATCCTTTATGAGCGCGTTCTTGATTTCATCAGTTTTTTGGGCTTCAAGCGTATCTATCTTGTTCAGAACCAGCCAGCGCTCTCGGGTGGCAAGCGAGTATCTTGATTTCTTGAGTTCCATTTCAATATCTCGGACCGCGGTTTCGGGTGTCTGATCTGCCAATGGAGAAATATCCACTAAATGTAGCAGAATTCGGGTTCGATTCAGATGTTTTAGAAACTGTGTGCCTAATCCCCCACCTTCAGCAGCACCCTTTATGAGACCGGGAATGTCAGCCATCACAAAGCCATGCAAATCACCGGAATCGACCACGCCAAGCTGTGGGTAAAGCGTTGTGAACGGGTAATCGGCAATTTTCGGCCTGGCTTGCGAGACAGTACTCAACAAGGTAGATTTGCCGGCATTTGGCAGGCCCAGCAATCCCACATCGGCAAGCACACTCAGTTCCAGCCGTAATTTTCTTTCATCGCCAAACGTACCCGGCGTGGTTCGCCTGGGAGTCCGGTTGGTACTGGTTTTGAAGTGGGCATTTCCGAGCCCATGGCGCCCGCCTCTTGCGACCAGCAGCTCTTCGCCTTGGAGGGTGACTTCTCCGATCACCGATTCTGTTGCAACATCAATAACCGCAGTGCCTAATGGGACCTGAATTCGCAAATCAACTCCCGCTCTACCGGTGCAGTCGCGTCCTGCACCGGGCTGTCCTGATTCCGCCTTGTAAGTGCGAACATGGCGAAAGTCGGTCAGGGTGTTCAGGCTATCCTTGCCAACCAGGAAAATACTCCCGCCGTCTCCTCCGTCGGCGCCATCCGGCCCGCCTTTTGGCCGGTTTTTTTCGCGCAGAAAGCTGAGACAGCCGTTACCGCCACGACCGGCAATCACCTTGATTTCAGCTTCATCAATGAATTTCATGAACCCAGTTGGGAGATTTATCGCAGAAACACTAACCTGCTTCTTGATTTGCACACCAAGCAAAGAGGGCAGCCTCACGACTGGAACGCCAAAGAATCTGCAATCATGATGATTGCACATCGAGAATGGGAAGAAAACCGGACAGGACAGCCCAATTATCTGATTTCTCTATTTGAGTGAACGAAAATAACCTGAATGAACACCGCTCTTGAGCGACTGCAACTTATACATGATTCCGGCTTATGCTGTGGACTCGGGGATAATGCTCACTGTACGACGCTGCATTGGGCCTTTAACCTCGAACTTGACGCGTCCTGGCGCTGTCGCAAAAAGCGTGTAGTCTCTGCCTAGCCTGGCATTTTGGCCCGGATGAAATTTGCTTCCGCGCTGTCGAACAATGATGCTGCCGGCAGTAACGGATTCACCGCCGAACCGCTTTATGCCAAGTCGCTTGGAGATGGAGTCGCGCCCATTTCTGGATGAGCCTCCTGCTTTCTTGTGTGCCATTTACCTAACCTGCAATCGTATTGAATGGAGAACTACTGGATGAGCGGCTATGCCGTTATTCTGCTTTCGCGCCGTTTTCTTCTTTTTTGGTCGAACTTTCCTTTTCACTGTGATCCTTGGTTTCCTGAGTTTCAACAGGATCCTGTTCGCTTGCTTCGACTTTTTCTGTTTTCTGAACGGGCTCCGGAACAGCTTCATATGCTACAAACTCATGATTGCCAATGCCAACGATCTCGATTTCCGTAAAATCCTGACGATGCCCCTGAGTTCGGCGATATCCTTTGCGTCGTTTCTTTTTGAAAATCTTTATCTTTTTCCCACGCCCGTGGCCAATTACTCTTGCCTTAACCGGCTTATCGGGCACATTCTTTCCAAAAGTGATTTGATCGCCTTCAGCTATCATGAGAACACGATTAATTTCTACGGATTTGCCTTCCTCAACCGCAAGTTTCTCGACCTTTAGCCGATCACCAAGACCAACCTTGTACTGCTTGCCGCCCGTTTCAATGACTGCATACATGATAGTTACCGATTTAAGTTTGGAAGATAGCTCGCTGGCCGGTGAAGGTGGGAGCTATACGAGGCCCTTAATTTGATTAGGGATCAATAAAGGGGAATAATTATAACGATGACTAGATTTTCAGTCAATCTTGAATTTCAACCCTAATCCATAGATAGAGATTTTCTTGTCCGCTCCAGGCCGGGATTCTGTCGGACGCGGGGCTGGAGTGTTCCGGATCTGTCCGGAAGGCTGGATTCGGGGCATGGCGGCGCCGGTTTCCATGCCGGAACGCGGTGGCGGGTCGTGTTTCCTGGCTTGATGGCGAATTCCGGGCGAGCGAATCCGTGGCCGTTTCCGGCAGGCCCCTAGCGGGTCCGGAAGGAACGGGAGATCAGGGCTGCCGGCAGGTGCGCATCCGCCAGAGGGCTTCACCGAGCAGGCCAGGCTGGACGGGACGGCCTTCAGGACCCGCTGCCGGGCATGGCAGACCACCTGCCCGGCCATCAGGGCCGCCTCCAGCACCCGGCGATTGACCTCCTGCAGGACATCCCTCGACGGCCGGCTCCTGCCGACCCGCTGCAGCCAGCCGCCCAGCATGGCGGCGCACGGCAGCGACTGGAACCCCGTCAGCCCGGCGAGTGCCTGCTCCCCGTGGAAATGGCGCACGTCCTCCAGGCACTTCGCCCCCTCGCGGGACGTCAGCATGAAGGTCTCGAAGATCGTGCCGTGGCGATGGCCCCGGCTGCTGCCCGGAGCCGGCATCAGCTCGTCGACGGCCTCCCCGAGTCCCAGCCGCCCGGGGAGCGTCGCGGGCACCATGAGGCCTGCCCGGGAAGTGAAATTGTGGCGGCTTTTCGCGACTGAATGGTGTAGAATGTTCATGGCCTTGCTGTTTTGAGGTTGATGGAATGTTCACCCATTGGGTGAAGTCGGAAAAACATAATTTTTCAATAATTTAACAAGGATTTCTTCTTTTTTCACGATTCCTATTTTTAGATCAGGGTTCAAACATATCGTACCCAACGCCCGATTCACCATGCGCTTGACTTGCAAGAACAGAGAATGACTCCGAGCATACAAGAATGACACTCGATCAAATTGAGGCTCTGGTTGCAACAGGCGAGTCAGAAATGCTGGAGTTCAAGGCCACGACAGGAGCTCGGCGCGAGGCGGCGAAGACCATTTGCGCCATGCTTAACAATAAGGGCGGGCATGTGCTGTTCGGCATCAGCCCAAGCGACGGGGTGATGGGCCAAAATGTCAGTGAACGTACAATGGAAGAACTAAGTGCCGAAATTCAACGGATCGAACCATCATCGCCTGTTGAGATCGAGACAGTTCGTATTTCAGGTGACCGACAGGTGATTGTGGTTCACTTGGAGCCCGGTTTATTGCCTCCCTATCGATATAAGGGGTTTTCCTATCGACGGGTCGGTAATACCACACGACGCATGTCGGGTGACGAATATAACCGTATGCTTTTCGAGCGCATGCATGCCGAGCAACGATGGGAAAATCAGTTCGCTAGAGGGTGGTCATTGGATGATCTCGATCTTGCCGAAATTCGCAACACGGTCGCTGAGGCGGTTCGCGTTGGCCGCTTGAACGCGCCGGGAAGCGAAAAACCAGAAGAATTGTTACGTGGTTTGGGGCTAATGAGTGGTGGTGAACTGTATCGGGCCGCAATAGTGCTTTTTGGCAAGACCGAGCGGCTCGACCCGGAAATGCCGCAGTGTATGCTCCGCGTAGCGCGTTTTCGCGGCCTAGACCGATCCGACTTCATAGACAATCGACAGTTCCATGGAAACGCCTTCAGCCTTCTTGCTAACGCAGAGCGCTTCTTTCGCGAGACCTTGCCCATTTCAAGCCGATTTGTATCGGGGCGCATCCAACGCATTGACGAACCGGTGTACCCGCCTCTGGCTATCCGTGAAGCACTCGCGAATGCTCTGTGTCATCGCGATTACGCAATAGTTGGTGGTTCCATTGGTTTAGCCGTCTACGACGACCGGCTAGAAGTCACATCCACTGGACCATTGCACTTTGGGCTTGCTCCGAGGGATTTATTTGACTCGCACGAGTCGAAACCATGGAACCCGCTCATCGCCCGTACATTCTACCGACGTGGAATAATTGAGGAGTGGGGTCGAGGCACACTTACGATGAGGGATCTGGTGGTGACCGCTGGCCTGCCAAAACCAGAAATCGAAGAGCGAAACGACTGCGTGACCGTACGATTTCGACGCTTTAACCACCAGACTGAAAGAGATCTTGGGGGTGGTCTGACAGAACAGCAACTTGCAATCCTAACGCTTTTGCATCGTTCTGATCGCTCTCTTGCTCTTGGAGAAATTCGTACGCTATTGGGACAAACAGAAAATAAAAGACGAGTGAGAGAGGATCTTGCCACCCTAAAAATCAAAGGCCTAGCCGAATCCACAGGACACGGACGAGGGGCGCGCTGGAAACCCCGCTAACTTTCCCTGCGGGCTTATTTCCGGCTTATTCTATGGCTTATTTCCGGCTTATTCTATGGCTTATTCATAGATCATTAACCAACTGATTATTAATTATTTATTGACTATTCCTGATTTATTTCCGGCTTATTCTATGGCTTATTCCTGGCTTATTCTACGGCTTATTCCAACCTCTTATCAAGAGGATGCAGGCCGATACGATTTACGAGCCTTGCCCAAACACTCATAAACAGTCGATGCTTCTGTAACTGTAGATAGTCATTTCATAACTGGAAAAGAAGCTGTAAGCATGAGATGAGTTAGTCAAATACGAGGCAACCAGGTGGAGCTGATGATCCGCAGGCAGGCAGATTAGATTACATTACACCGCAGACAGAGGCGTGATTTCCGAGAGGTCAAGGACTTCAATTAGGGCTTCACTTGCCCTTGCAATAATCGTAGGATCGCTGCAAGTTGACCCAGTATTCTGAGGATGTGCTGTAAAACTCGCTTGGCGCATCGAAGCATCTGCACTTTAGGTACTTTCTTGCCTGACGACCCGCTCAATGCAGGAGCGTGGCACCTTTAGACAGCGAGCCAGTTCAATCGCACTCATTCGAGTTGGCTTAAGATAAAGTTCTTGAAGCACTTCCCAGAACGACAAAGAGGTTTTAGCAAAGACACAATTCACCTCCTAAGTGGTAGTCTACAACTTCGATTTTTGCCGGCACTGTTCCTTCAATGTACAGCATACTTGCCATTGGTTGTTAATGCCTTGCCAAATTCTGTCCATTGCTGTCCTCTCCCAGTTGCTCAAGACTCATACCTGATAAAGCGAAGGCCATCAAGAGAAACCGATGTTCTGATAAACTTGACCATTCAAATGCATTAGCAAATTACACATTTCTCTTCATAGAAAACAGCCTATGTATGTGACCACTAATCTAGCTTCAAGTCTAGACCAAAATGCCCTGAACACGGATTTAGGTCAAAGTGCCGAAAACCTGCTTGCAACGAGCATGATGCTCGTAAATGAGGAGATGATGGGGGTTAATCGGACAATAGAAAAAAGACTGGACTCCGATATATCGCTGATTAATGAAATGTCGGAATACATCATCCAAAGTGGAGGCAAGCGTCTGAGGCCTCTTATCCTTCTTCTCTGTGCCAAGTGCTGCGGATATCAGGGCACAAAGCATATCCAGCTTGCAGCCGTCATTGAATTCATACATACGGCAACTTTATTGCATGATGATGTCGTCGATGCCTCAGGTACCCGGCGCGGCCGACCAAGTGCCAATCATGTCTGGGGCAATGGCGCGAGCATTCTGGTGGGGGATTTCCTGTATTCAAGAGCATTTGAAATGATGATTGAAACCGATAGCATGGAAGTCATGCAAATCATGGCCAGTGCGACCAATGCAATCGCAGAGGGAGAAGTCCTTCAACTTATCAACAGTTTCTCTGCCGGGACGACCGAAGACCAGTATATGGATACCATTGAGCGCAAGACGGCAAAGTTGTTCGAGTCTGCGGCACATATCGCTGGAGTAATTACCAATCAAAAACCGGAAATCAATCGCTGTCTTGCCAGATATGGACTCCACCTCGGTATCTCCTTTCAGCTGATTGACGATATTCTGGATTACATAGCTGACGATGCATTCATGGGTAAAGACCCAGGAGACGATCTGGCAGAGGGCAAACTGACTCTGCCATTGATTCACGCCCTTGAGAGAGTAGATGCAAAACACAGACAGTCGCTATGTGATGCGATTGGGAATCGTGACAGAAAGCGCATTTCGGAAATTCTGGAAATCGTGAAGGCAGCTGGCTCTATCGACTACACGCTGGAGAAGGCCTATACCCATACTGAAACCGCAAGGCAATTCGCCAATCAATTGCCTGCAAACCAATACCGAGATGCACTTCTGTCTCTTGCGGAATTCTCCGTGATTCGAAACCGGTAAATTATTCCAGGAAGTTTGATTCTGCCGTAATTGCAAGTTCACAAATCAAGCAGTACTCTGAAGCGATCCCTGATTTTTTGATCTGCAGCTCTATCCAGATAACCCGGAGAATCCTGTTGAAGTATCTCTTCAACCTGCAAATGGGCTTTTTGTTGAATATTCAAGCTGCCTGGCAACTTCCAGGCTTCTGGCGATTCACGGTCGGCTAGTTCCGGATAGAAATACTCTTTTTGCATTGCTTCCAGAGTGTGTCCACCTCCCAGAAAATGCCCCTCCCCTGTGACAGCGTTCATGATTGCATCAAGTCCCAGGGTTTCCTGATTGACTTCGATACCTCGAATCATGCGATAGACATGCGAGAGCATTTCATCATCGATAACAAACGACTCGAAAGAGACTCCCAATAGACTTGCCATCATTCCGGAAGATTCATAAATCATGTTGGCACCGGATAATCCAGTAGCAAGAGCCGACAGTGCCTTCTCAAATCCCATTTGGGCATTCGGTACCTTGGCATCAGCCATGCACGCAGCAACACCTGATGGCAGTCCGAGGTGGTTCGTCAACTGCGCTGAAGCGGCATTCAGCAAGGCAATATCGCCGCCGCCACCGGCAAATGCACCAATACGCAGGTCAATTACAAATGGCCAGTTGGAGAAAATCATTGGATACCCCGGAGCAAATACATTAACCATGGTCAATGCGGCTAATGTCTCGGCGAGAGTCGCTGCCAGCATTCCGGCTAGAGTTGCCGGGGATGTTGCTCCTGACTGGGCTACAATGATTGCATTTATAGGCATACCGTACTTTATCGCTTCAAGAGCCACTTCAAATGCATCTTCGCCATAGCGAAGTGGTGAAATAACTGGACTGATATGCACCTTGCAGAATGGTTGCTTGCTGAAATATCCATCGCCACCCAGTGCCAAATCAAACATTTCAATGACTGGGGCAACATGTCTGTCCATAAAAAAGCTGGTTCCGATTGGTTTTCTTGTGCCTCGAAGCATGGCATAGGCAGTGTTGACATCCAGATCAAAGGGGTCAACTACATCCGTTGCAACACAGCAACGGGTAAACCATGCAACATTTTTCAGTGAGTCTGCAAGTCTTGCGAAGTCGTATAGATCACGCAGTGTCGAAGGACGATAATTGGCAGTCTGTGGATCAAGTGTTTGCACAGCAGCTCCGCCTGTCCCAAAGTAGACTGCACTCCCTCCTACTTCAATGTCATGTCGCGAATCTCGACCATGAAGAACAAACGTCTTGCAGGATTGATCAATAATATCCTCAATCATGGGGCGTGGAAAACACAGCCTTCCGATGTCATTTGTCCGGGCTCCCTTTTCACAAGCATTGTCAACCAGCCTTGTGGGGCATTGAGCCATGCCGGTCTCCTCAAGGATTTGCAAGGCACAGTCATAGATCGAAGTGATATCCCGTTTTGATAGAGGCTTGTACTGGCCTCCGATTGGACCTGCCGGGCACACATCAAATTCCGGTGCTCTGCTACGGAGCTCATGCATCCATTCACGGGATCGAATCTGTCCGCGCCTGCCTCGTCGACTTCCCCCGTTCATTCTTATATGCCCGGACTCGCCTGTTGGGCCTGTCATACTGGCATGGATCGATAATGACCCCCGGATATTGATCGCCAAGGATTTCAAATTCAACCAGTTGCCCAATATCGCTGTGTCCAGGATTGACAAATGCGAGAGCGAGATTGATTCCAGTTCGATGGCCGTACTGTCCGGAAGTAACCGATCCGATCAAAGGATCTTTAAAATAAACGGGTGTTCCGGAATGAGCATAGGCATGATCACAATCAACGGATATTGAAACCAGTTTGCGCTTGGGTTGATATTCAAGCTGTCGGATCAGGCCTTGCTTTCCAACAAAGTACGGCTTGTCGAGTTTGACAAATCTTCCAAGTCCGGTCTCGATCGGGTTGTATTCCCGAATAAGGTCACTTTTCCAGGCCAGGCAGCCTTTTTCAATGTGCATCGATTCAGTTGCATACAGACCGAAGTGCACGAAACCGAATTTTTCTCCTGCGCTTACCAGTGCTTGCCAAACCTGACAGAGACTTGAATTTTCCACATGCAGTTCATAAGCCAGCTCGCCTGAAAAACTCACGCTCATTGCGACCAGGCGTACCTGGCCAATCATTATTTTGCGAACTGCCATCCACGGAAAGACCTCCGCTGAGATGGAACATCCGGTTAATAATGCGTTCAACAGATGTCTCGATTCCGGACCTGCAAGCACCAATGTTGTATGGCTTTCTGTCATTTCCAAAACCTGTACATCCTTTGGCTTTTAGCAATTCAGCCAGTCCCTGTCATGCATTTCGGATGTCGCTGCCGAACCATACCAGAAGGCATCTTCAGCAAGCCAGGCAATCGTTGCCTCAGAAAGAATATTGCCAGCTTCACTCAACAGGTAACAAAGCCTTACATCACCAATACGAGCAGGCATATTCCCGCAAATTATCGTATCCAGAAAATCCCTGGCTCCCGGCCTGCTGATTTCATAGCGGTTGAATCCTGACACTTCCATTAAACCAACACCGTTTACCAATTGCCTGACCTCTTCGGCAACCACTTCTTTAGTTGAATTAAACCGAAATCCGGGTTCATCGACAAACGCTCGGCTGGGTTTGAAGAAGAGGGATCTCTCCCACCCTGCCACAACACCCCAATGACAGTTCAACTGGTCAAGCACTGAATACAGTGGTGTAGTACGCACCTGTCTACTTGCTGATCGGTATTCGCGAGGAAGGACATAATGGAATTCGTTCCGATAATCCTCAATCGCTTTGTCCAGAGTGAATCTCTGGTTTGCATACCCTGCAAATCGTCTCGGATCCAGATACCACGCATCCCACTCTGCTTCACCATGGACAATCATTTCCGCAAGAATTTTGCCCAGTCCGCCCCCTTCGCCAATTCAGGCACGCAAGCCAAGACAGGCGAAAGCGTTTGGCAAGCCCGGAATCGGACCTACAAGCGGCGCACCATCCGGTGTGTAGGTTATGGGTCCGTTCACCACTGTATGTATTCCGGTTTCCGTAAGACACGGCATTCGCTTGAATATGCGTTCCATATTGTCGAGACATCGATCAAGGTCGGAATCACGCAAGGATCTGGAAAATCCCGGATCAATGCCATCCAGACCAAATGGCTTGCATGCCTGTTCGTAAACCCCAACCAACAGGCCATGCTTTTCCTACCGGGAATAGAAATCGTCGCCTGGATCCCGAATAATAGGAACGCGTTTTTCCAGAAATTCGATATCGGGTATGGGTTCGGTCAGAAAATACATATGCTCAAGAGAGACGACCGGATGGCTCACGCCAAGCATATGACCGACTTCGTTGGCTCGATAACCGCTGGCATTCACCAGAATTTCGCAAACGATGTCACCTTCCCGGGCATGTATCAGAAACTCGTTGCTTTTGGTTCTTGAGATTGATTCCACAGGATTGAAACGCTGGATTTCGGCTCCTGCATTGCGAGCATTATGAGCCAGGGAAAAACAAAGCTGGGCAGGATCAATATCTCCGTCAAGTGGGTCCCACCACGCTCCGAGCAGACCGTCGATTGAAATCAGGGGATGTCGGTTGCCCACTTCTGATGGACTGATGAATTCCATTTCTACGCCAACACATGCCGCCATGCCGATGAAGTGCTTATAGCAGTCAACCTGATCATGAGTATGGGCAAGGCGCATTCCGCCGGTAAGGTGATAGTTGATTGGGCGTTCCTGATCTACTGATAACTTGCGATAAAGGTCAATGCTGTATCTCTTCAGAGCCACCATGGTCTGATTTGCTCCAAACTGGGTGACTTGTGCGGCAGCATGCCAGGTAGATCCAGAAGCCAACTCGTCTCGTTCAAGGAGTATTACATCCGTCCACCCTTCCTGAATCAGATGGTAGAGGGTTGAACACCCTGCTATCCCACCCCGATAATCACGACACGAGCACTATTTTTCACAGGCAAACCTCATGAGGAATCAGCAATGGTCTTAATGGTTTATTGCAGTTATTTGGAAGCAGGGGGAGATTTTATTATCAATTTAGACTGAACTGTTATGCATGGCAACCTTTGCTGAATTTTCGAGCACAAACTCTGGATCAAGGAGCGAATTAGCCCGAATTAGCCCGAATTAGCCCGAATTAGCCCGAATGTGACAGAATGAACCAATAAAAATGGCTAAATTGTTTTCCAAACTGCACCTCGACCCTTTCCAGAAAGTATGACCAAACCCTTTCCTTTCAAAGCTATGAGATCTTTTCTTAGCCTCCGTTCATCTGTTTGAGAACCAAGCGCCATTCGAATATGCCGAAGAGCCATAGCATCATCTGACTGCTTGAGAATTGCAAATACTGCCCTCTGTTGTTCGGTCAGATCATGGTCCTGATAATGTGGTTGGGTATATTCTGGGTTCCAAAAACGCACAGTCACATAGTCATGATGTCCTTCAATTTCAGGGTGCGGCAAACCTGCAGAGATTGCCAGTTCTGCTATTTTAATTGTCCCTCTCCCCCATGCCTCGATAATACCGCGTGTATAAAAAACACGAGCAATGATGGGGTTCCATGGACGCGATTCATGAGGTTTGAAGAGGTCATTTGGAGCTATGCCAAAGTGCAATGGCCCGACTGAAGTTATCTCAAGCCGATCATCGTAAATTGCAAGTCCAATCGAACCTCCGCCCATAGCATAATCTCGATGGCACAAGGCATTCGCCAGTGCCTCTCGTACAGCCAAGGGCGGGTAAAGTGGCTTGTCGATGCGTTCCATTCGACCAGATTCGAAATGACTTGCAATGGGAATCGTATCACGTAAAAACCTCATGCCACTTTCAAGAAGTGCGAAAGCATTTCCAATGAATTGGCGGTTATCAAGGAACTCGGAACGATCAGTGCCTCGAAATCGGGCTACACGCAATAAGCACTGCGGCATTACCGTTTCGAGAAATTCCGCTTTGCCGAACAACACTGCAGCTGCTCTCAAGATGTTGCCTCCTCGGATTAGCCCCAATCCTCGCAATAAATCCTCCGCATTTCTGCCGCCCGGTTCGGCAAGTCTTCCATTCTGAACTGCTTCTGTGACTGTTTTACGTATTTCGGCGGTATCCAGATCGTCTAATGTCCAATCTTTTGCAGGTCGATTTTCCCAACGTTGCTCATCATGCATGCGTTCCAGTAGCAGTTGGTTTTGTTGCTCGGAAGTCATCTTCCTTGTTGTATTGCCGACTCGCAGATAAGAGTTACCACGGTACTGATACGGCTGCGATGCACCAGGCGCCACCTTGACTGATATTATTTCCAAGCTTCCCGATACTGGAATGCGACTGACTTCTGGAAACGCAGGTGGCTCGATTCGCATAATCTCAGCGCTCAACTGCTCAAGTGTCCGATCACTAACCTGTTGACCTGCGACTTGGCACTCCGGCTTGATACCAAATAGCACATATCCACCACGTTGGTTGAGCATGGCACAAACGGTTTTTGCCGCCTCATTGCGCATACCAGTGCTAGCTTTGAATTCCAGCATCTCGGATTCGCCCTTTGCAGTCATATCGATAATATCGTCAAGTGTCCAAGATACATCTCCCTAGACATTCATCTACGTTTTGTTGACTTTTGATTTATGACTTGATTTATTTTACCGGCTCCTCAACTTCAAGACTTAAACCAAGCTATTCAATTTGAATTAGAACGAGCCATGCTTTGCATGAATTTATCAAATCATACTTCAAAGTTGAGTTGAGGCATCTGTAATAATATTGACATTGACAACATTCATCAAATCAGTCCCGGGGATTGATTATATATTTGTGTATTTTTGGGGTTGTTATTTCACGGTAAACGCTATGACACTTTACCTTCCCTTGAATTTATCGAGCTAGCTCAACCCGACTTCAAACTGAACTGAAAAGTACTGGATAGAGCGACCCGGCAAGCAGACAGCCCGTGACAATGTTGAACCGTCTAAGTCGAATCGGGTCGTCCAGAAAACGCCTCACTTGAACACCAAGGAGAGTCCAGGCAATCAAGCAGGGTATGCAGACCAGTCCGAACAACACTACAACCAGTGTAATCCCAAGAATCGGATCGATGGGAGGAATATAGGCAGTGACCGCTGTCAAACCCATGGTCCATGCCTTTGGGTTAACCCACTGAAAA
Organism: Gammaproteobacteria bacterium; assembly: GCA_026709505.1. Lineage (GTDB taxonomy): Bacteria > Pseudomonadota > Gammaproteobacteria > Arenicellales > Poriferihabitantaceae > Poriferihabitans. Next base: position 69,383 of record JAPOSW010000072.1, read on the forward strand.
CTAGCAGCCTGTAGAAAAGACAGAGGTTTATGCCGGGCATTTCCGGGCTTGTCTCCCTTGATGTCTTTTGGAGGAGAAGCCATGGCGATTTCCCATGACAGAAAAAGCAGGTAACAGGCCGAAACGATCCTGAGAATTCGGTATATCAACGGGTATGCTTCAAAAACCTGAACAATTCCGAGTCCGACTACGCTCAATAGGAATACAAATCCGATACAGATACCTGACATGTGAGGAATTGTCCGGTAGAACCCATAGTTGATGCCAGAGGACAGAAGCATCAGGTTGTTGGGACCGGGCGTTGCGGAAGCTATCAGCGAGAACAGCAAAATAGCAATGACATGTTCGATCATCATGCTGCAGACGAACTCATGGCTTTAGATACGAGTTTCAGTTTTTGTCATCATTAATGCGATTTGAGGAAGTACGGCATTGCGATCCCGAGTAGGCCGGGACATGACAAGACAGTTCATGGAACCGTTCAGTCAAGCAGAAAATTCAGCTCGACTGGGATTTTATAGACTGCTTAAGACTTCTGATCTCTTCCATGATTTCATTTTGCCTGGCCAGCATCTCCTCTCGCTCTTCGGTCGCATGGCCCTCATGCTCTGCCTGCATTGCCGAAACGATGATGCCGATGAATAGATTCAGCACCGTGAACGAGGTGCATAAAATGAAGACCACAAAGAAAATCCAGGCATATGGAAAATTTACCATTACCGGCCGGACAATCCCCATGGACCAGCTTTCCAGGGTCATGATTTGAAACAGCGAGTATGCCGAGGCCCCGATTGAGCCAAACCATTCTGGAAACAACCCCCCATAGAGTTTGGTTGCCATGACCGAAAACACGTAGAACACCAGCAGCATCAACATCACAATTGATCCCATTCCGGGTAGAGCCGCTACCAGACCGCCAACCACCTTGCGCAACGAGGGAAATGCGCTAACCAGTCTTAACACCCGAAGCACCCGCAGTGCTCTCAAAACAGATAGATTGCCGGTCGCTGGCACAAGCGAAATCGAAACCACCACAAAATCAAATATCCGCCAGGGGCTCCTGAAAAAAGCCAATCGATATACCCACAACTTGACCAGCACCTCGATCGTAAAAATGGCCAGTATGACACGATCAATTATGATCAACGCTGGGCCAGCGGTATCCATGACTTGCTTCTCGGTCTCTAGTCCGAGAGTGATTGCATTGACAATAATCAAAACAATGATGAACGATTCAAATCTCTTGCTTTCGATGAACTCTTTTAATTTCATGACCTAGTCGACCCGATAAGGGGTGGTGTGGAACGGAAGGTGAATTCGAGCTGTTTCGAAGTAAACCCGACTCTATTCAGGGAAGAGTGTTGTCTTGTCGAAACATTCTTCGGAACAGGATAGACGAGCCAGTTCGATAAGGGCATTACCGATTCAAGACATGCTCTCCCGCAGATTCAAAATCAGCACGACAATTCAATTGCCAGAATTTAACTTTGGGAGACCGAAATTATACGAGACTGAATTATTCAAATTATCAACCTCCCGACACATTCTATTGGTCTCATCACAACCAGGGGGATGATTGCTAGAGGGGCAATGTTCATCATGGAGATGAAGTGATGGTGATGATGTGTTGGTTTTAGGGCATTTTCTATCCGGCACTTGCCAGTTCTGACACTTTTCACGTAGCCTTCTAGCTTCGATTTCAAGGAAGCGTTATATCCTGCTCAGGACGATCTAGGTGTTCGGATGACAACCACTCACTAGCTTCCATAGATAAACTCTTTGCATGGCTCACACACTCATTGACAACGCTGTCCGCAACCAAATCACCCGAATAATCCACCGCATTGCGTTGCTTGCGCAAGGCATCTAGCATTATCATAGTGTCTTGGTCAAGACCAATGATTTTGGAAAGGGCGTGAATCATGGTCTGATGGTGTCCTGGTTTGCTGGTTAAGGTACGATACCCCTTGCTCATTAGAACCGCTTTTGCCAGTTGCATGATTGCCTTGTAGGCCGCATCAAAACGGGTTTCATTGCTGACTGCCAATATTTCTGCATCCTGGATATTGCGCTAGGAGGCCTCCAGCAAGCGTTGAATTAACAGCGGGTCGGGTTCTACGCGCTCCAACCTGGATACTAGTCGATCATCCAATGTCACCCTTGTCTCCAATAACATTAATTAAGGGCTTCGTCAGCACTTCCCGAACAAAAGCCGAGCCCTCCTGCTTTGCGGCAATCCATTCCTGAGCATTGTAAAGTTTCGGGTTTATTTCCCGACCAAGAATCTCCTGGGCAGAGTACAGCACTCCCACTGCTTCTCTAAACTGAATATCGCCAATTAACAATAGGTCGATATCACTACCTTGAGCGAGCTTGCCACTGGCAACAGATCCGAATACCATGGCCACATCAATTTTATCGGAGAGCGGAGATAGACAATTTGCCAGGACATCTGCAATCCCGGAAGTTTTACGTAGGATACTCGCCAGTTCCTCGTAAATTAGACAGTTGGAGTTTGCCTGATAGATTACTTGACTTCCCTGGTGTTGCTTGCTCAATAAACCGGCTTTGGCTAGTTTGCTGAGTTCCTTGTGCAATGTACCCGGTACCGTGCCGGTTAAGCGGGCGATTTCACGTACATGGTAAGTCCGTTCCGGATTCAGCAGCAACAATGCCAATACCCGTTGGCGGTACTGTTTGAATAGAATGTTGATTAATTCTGAAGACACCTGATCTTGCAATCCTCATTTACCTTTATTGTAGCCTATTTTGCTACATTTGTAGCCTGTTTTGCTACACTCTAACTTTACTTCCAGGGTGAAAACGCAAGCGATGTTTTTCCCAAAACCCAGGGGATCACACATGATCAGTCATCAGTCTTTTCAGTCTCCAGTCCGGATGGGACCTTGTTGACGACAATCTACACAATGATGATCGACTTAGATCGCCTGCCCCATGAACTCTCTTGACTTCATGACCTGGTCGCCCCGACAAGCAAATGGTATAGAATGAAGAACGGGCCCAGTCAATTTCGGGGTTGACCCGCTTTTTCTATCAAGTCACGCAAGACCTATCGATAATTGATCGAAACAATCTCCACGGACGGAATGTAGAGGCCAGACCGGCATCCCAGTACAAATTACCCCCGCCACAACCCTGCAATGATTAAAGTGCTCAAATTACGTTTTTTCAGATCGAAACTATGTGCAGCTGGACTATATGGCCAATCGATTTCATGGCAAATCCTATTGCTCGGGCTGCTGACCGTGGTTACGGTTCCAGCCCATTCAATACAGGAAGTTGAGGTCGCCGGCAACCGCTTTGCTGTTTCACACCCGCCTGGCTATGTTCTGGAAGCCGTTAACCTGAGATTAAACGGACCTCGGATGCTGTATTTTCATGGCGATGAGATTCTGGTCGGATCAAGAGATGATCGAATCTATCGTCTATTTCCACCCTACGATAATGCACAGACGCTTGCGCATCTCCCGCTATATCCACATAGCGTGGTGATTCGGGGTAATGAAATCATCATCGCCAGAACCCACGGTGTTTTCCGAGCCAGATACTCCAGCGACGCAGACTGGCGGCTCCTCGAACGTGACCTGGAATTACTGGTTCCGCTGGAACCATCTCGCAGCCACAGCAGCCGAACAGTCGGACTGGGGCCCGATAACCGACTGTATGTCAGCATCGGCATGCCTGGCAATTGCGGCAACTATTACTTGGACAGTTCCTATCCTGAAACGCTTAGAAGAGGTGGATTGTTTTTGATCGACGAAGATTCACGACCCGCCAAGCTCGTGCCTTATGTTTCAGGCCTTCGAAATCCGGTTGGCTTTGACTGGCAGCCGGATTCAGGTATTCTCTACATCACCAATAACGGACCCGATCACCTTGGGTACGACCAACCGCCAGAGTACTTTGCACGAGGTATTGAAGGTTCATTTCACGGCATGCCATGGTACCAGTTCGATGGGAAGCAGCTTTTTGAAGACCCCTGTGCTAGCGAGTTTGAACGACCTCTTCCGATAGAATCTGTCTCTATTCCAGCCGCTACATTCGATGCAAGAAGTGCACCTCTCGGCATGGCCTTTGTTACCCATCAAGCCAAGGCTTCGGAATTCCATGGCGATGCAATCATTGCAATACACGGCTCCTGGGCTACTTCTACCGGCAGTTTTTATGGGGATGCCAAAACCCGCAGAGAACCCAAATTAGTACGGGTAGACTTTAACGATGGAGAAATAGCCAGGGTTGTCGACCTATTGACCGGATTCCAGCTTGTAGATGGCAAACGCTGGGCCCGTCCTGCTGGAGTCGCAATTGGAAACGACGGCGACATTTATTTCACAAGCGATGCCGGTTACGAAGGACTATATCGGCTCAGAAAAGTGAAATAGCGGGCAGATGCCCGAAAAGACACTGTGCATTCTGAATCTAGTCAGATGCCGTCTGGCAAATTGCACAACTTGCACCAGACTGAATGTACTATAATTTGACGTAACAGTGCTGGCATGGCTCTCCTGCATTACCTTGCGTAACCCCCGCAGATTCTTTTCGGAAGAGATTTGAGTTTTGATTGAAAACTGGACAATTCAGAAAACCGCCAAGTTTCGACTTGGCGAAGTTGTAAAACATCGGCATTATGATTTCAGAGGCATCATTTTTGATGTTGATCCTGAATTCAGTCATACTGACGAATGGTATGAGTCAATTCCTGAACATATCAGGCCCGACAAGGACCAGCCCTTTTATCACTTGTTCGCCGTAAGCAGTGATCAGCAATACATCGCCTATGTCTCTGAACAGAATCTGGTTCAGGACATAAGCGGAACACCAATTCAACACCCTGAAATAGAAAAGCATTTCATGGTCGACGATCAGGGACAGTACTTGACCCGGCCCGATCTGGCCCACTGACTAGAATAGATTATTGGGCAGAACGCATCAGGGAATAACTGCGATAACACAGCCCAATCGCAAGCAGGCCATATGCCAGGGCAAGGTGGAACGGCAACCCGTCAGGGCCAAAATGGATCATCGACCATCCTCCGGACATTGCCCCAATCAGAGCGCCTGCTCCCCAGAATGAAGCAAATGCAGATGCGCCATTGACCAGATCGGCACCCTCGAACCGGCTTCCTAGCATAGCCAGGGAAACGGTATAGACTCCATAGCCAAAGGTGCCAACAAGGACCAGCACCGGCCACATCAAGACTGTAGTCATGGTGAATGGCAAAATCATCAGCATTACTGCCGCCAAGCCCGCACATCCAGTCAGGATAAATCGGTGAGGAAATTTATCAACGAGCCAGCCAATCGGAAACTGAAACACCGTGTTACCAAAAATCATGGCGGTTAGCACCAGGGCCGAGGTCGAGATATCTAATCCGTAGCGAATCCCGTATACCGGCAACAGCGAGAGAGTTGCTGCATCAAACAAAGAAAAGACCAGTACACATGCGATTAGCAACGGTGCCATACGGGAAAACCTGATAATGCCGGATATCGATTGCTCCTGCTTCTGCTCAGCTTTTTCATTTTTAATCATGAGCAGTGGAAACACGCCAGCCAAGAGTACGATTGCACCAGCCGCAAACGGAATCCATCCCTCAATACCGATCCGGCTGATCAATGCCGGTCCGGCGCCAAAACTCAAAGCGAGAATACTCCCATAGATTGCAACGACCTTGCCCCTGTGCTTATCTCCAGCATAACGAACAATCCAGACCTCGCTCAATACGAACAGTGTTGATATCATCACGCCCTGTATGAATCGAAGCACAAACCATGCCTCTATGGAATCGAACATATAGTACATCAACATGACTAGCGCATTGAGGAACGCTGCAATGACGGCCATGTTCCTACTGCCTAACCGTCCTGATATGACGGGGATTAATGGTGAGAAAAGCAGGATGCCGATAGGCATCATGGCAGCATTCAAGCCAATCATTGTTTCGGGAACACCCCGAGATTCCAGAATCAGTGACAGCAGAGGAAATGTCATGCCAAAAGCCAGCCCGAATACCGTGATACCGGCACAGGCTGGCACCAGATTTTTCAGATCAAGACTTCTTGCAACTGTTCCCATTCAGTACTTTGTTAAATGGCAATTACGCCTAGTTTCGAGAGAGAGAAGAGGAACCGAGGTGCGTCTTTTGTTCTGCCAGCCAGATTCCAGAACAGACCAGCATCAAAGAGGCTGCATGAAACCACTGAAAAGATTCACCAAGCACCAAGACAGCCAGCAATGATGCGAACACCGGCACCAGATTGACAAATATACCGGCCCGCCCGGGGCCAATATCAGACACGCCCTGTATGAATAGCACTTGTGCGATAAATGACGGCAAAAGAGTGATCAATGCGACTATCAACCAGCCCTTGGCTGTAGGCATTTGCAGGTTGCCCGACAGATGCTCAACGAGGGTTAGCGGCATGGATGCAATGAGAGCCGCCACGCAAATCACGGCAAACAGCGGCAATTTGGGGATGCCTTCCAGCTTTTTCAGGCTGAGCGCATATCCCGCATACATCAAGCAGGCGAGAACCATCAGGTAATCCCCCTGATTGATCGATACATCCTGGAGTCTGTGCATCTCACCAGAAGCTGCAACCAGGCATACGCCCGCAATCGTCATCGCAACCCCGACTATCTGCAGAATGGAAATATGTGTGCCGTACAGGATCAACCCGCCCAGAAGCACATAGATGGGAATAGCTCCCTGAATAATCCCGATATTCAGGGCTGTCGTGGTGTAAGCGGAAATGTAGAACAATGCATTGAATGCCGTCATGCCGAATGCTCCCATCAGGAACAGTCTTGAAAAATGCGGGCGAAGGACATCCCAGCTTCTTTGCAGCTGGCGACGAGTAATCAGTATCATCAGGATGACCACGCCAAGCCATCTCAGTGTGACAATCAGCATCGGCGAGACTTCACCCACCGCCATGCGGGCAAAAATGGCATTGCATCCCCAGCAAAATGCCGTAATGGCCAGGCAAATGTACGCCCTCAGATGAGGGTTGTCATTGAATTGTTTGATGGCGGTCACCATGGATGGAAATAATTTGGGGAATCAGAATATATCAGAACGCCCAGGACAGAGATACATTGATCACAAGCCCGCTATGGGATCATCAAGAACAAATCAGCAAGGGAGGACTAGATCCTGCTGGAATGATCCGATATAAAGATTACTTGCGTACCGACAAAACCAGGGTACAGACAAGCAGTGAACCTAGGTATACCGGATTGCAACGGTATTCAGGCGGCAGATCGTTTCCTCAAGTAAGCAACCAGATGTTCACAGACCTCACGGGCATCATCTTCCGCCCCATGAATATATGTTGACTTTCGTCTCGTCAAAAAAGTTGCGCCAAGCACGTAGAGACCTGGCCAGGCCGCAACTCCAGCTTCATGGCGAATTCGCCCCTTGCGGTCCAGAACTGGGAGTTTCAACCATCTGTAGTCGGGTGCAAAGCCGGTTGCCCAGACCACCGACTGGATATCTTCCTTTTGCAAATCGAGAGTGAGTGGCGATTTTTCTTCAACCCTGGTTCCGGAAAATCGTTCCGGTTCATCGAACTCGACATCCAGACCCTGTTCACTAATCCATTCATCAATTGTCTTTAACAGGCGATTCATTTTCAGGTCCGCCAGCTCACAATGGTTCTTGAGCGAGCCTGAGAACAGAATCTCATTGCCCCGAATATCCATCAGTTGACCTCTAATTTGGACACCCATGTCGGACAGTGAATTCAAGTCAATGCTCCTGCGCTCAGAAGTTCCCATCAATTGGGGCGAGGGAATGCTACGGGCCCTGACCAGATCATCAATCTCGTCATACCGTTCATCAAGAATTCCCACGGTCTCCATCCACCACAGAATATCCCGGCCTCGGTATATTCTCGGCAATCTTACATGTTCGGCAACACTGAGGATAACCGGCCTTCCTGATGCATGAATTTCATGGGCCAACTGAACGCCGGTGGCTGAAGCCCCAACCACCAGCACCTTGCCCCATGGAAGTTGTCCGGGATTTCGATATTCAAGAGGATGAAAGCTCGGCATTGATTCTGGCAGTTTCTCTGCACATGGCGGAAAACTCGGCCGATTGCATGCCCCGCTGGCGACTACCAGGGCTGGAGTGGCATATTCATTATTGTTCGTGGCGATAGAAAATCCCAGGGGAGTTGAGTCCACGGATACAACTTCCCGGTCACACAGAACAGGTGCGGCAATGAATTGTGCATATTCTTCAATGAACTTGACGGTTTCAGCAACCGTCAGATATCCATCTGGATCATCGCCAGAATAACCGAATCCGGGCAAGCGCGCCTGATGGTTTGGAGTGAGAAGGCACATCGAGTCCCATCGCTCATTTTTCCATGAATGCGCGATCTCGCCCCGTTCAAGAACAATGTGTTCTATCCCGGATTGCTGCAGGAAATAACTTGCCGCCAACCCTGAATGGCCGGCACCGATAATGACGCAATCAATGGTCGTCAACGCAAAAGTCGCACCCGATCAATTAACTTCGACAGAGACCTGAGTGGGATTTGTTACAATATCAAAAACAGCTGAACGCTTCTGAGATTGTGCCACCAACGCGCGAATGTCTTCAGGAGATGCATCGGCATCGATCTCAAAATGGACATCAATGCCATCAAAGCCGTTTCGAATATCGCTATCAATACCTAAAATTCCGGCCAGGTCCATGCTGCCCTTGAGGGTAGACTTTACAGACCTCAACTGAATATCCCGGCGCTGTGCCACCGCAGCCACGCCCGCGGTCAAGCAACTGGCCAAACCAACCAGTACCAACTCCACAGGAGTCGCTCCGTTGTCTTCAGCCGCAAGCACTTCCGGATGATCAGATTCGAACGTAAATTCCTGTTTATGGGACTGTTTTTCGCCCAACCCATAAAATGCCTGACAGGTTGATCGGCTGTGGGTTCCCTTGATCCACTTACAGCTCGCCTCCCAGGTAAATTTTCCGGCTTCAGGCGCACCGGTCAGCGCTTCTCGAGCGTCAAGCAGAGCACCTACATTAACGCCGTTATCAACAGTAGCATCAGTCATTGCAAATATCCTCTATGCTTTAGCAAAAAAATACGATATGGAATTTTACTCCATCACAGCGTATTTTTGTGCATCGCACACCAATTAGCCCTGCTGTGAATGGACAGGTCAGTGCCGATAACTGGAATCTTTTCTATCCATCAACCGGGTTACCGCTTCCCATGACAACTCAGAGAAGGAGGATGGCTTGTCGGGCGGGGGCATGCCGTAATCACTGATCATCCGGATGGTATCTTTATCCGGCCTGACCGGTTCCTGGCCAGATGCTGTGACGTCAACTTGTACCTTGCAGGCATTCTCCAGCATGTACATGAAATAGAATGCTTCACCGACCGTTCTGCCTACGGAAAGCAGACCATGATTCTCTAATATTAAGGCCCACTTGTCCTCAATGCTCTTGCCCAGTGCCCCGCATTCGTCCTCGTCACCGGTCACAAGACCGTATTTGTGAGTGCCTACCAACCCCAGCATTTCATTCGCTTGCTGAGTGATTGGAAGCAATCCGCAGGGCATGCAGGACACAGCCATGCCTGCACGGGTATGACTATGGAGCACTGCATTTACATCCGGCCTTGCGCCCAGAACAGCAGAATGGATGAGATGCCCGGCATCATTGGCTGGATAATCACCCGAGATAAGATTGCCTTCAAAATCAACCTTGATCAGATTGCTTGCGGTTATCTCATCAAACAGCAAACCGTATGGATTGATCAGGTACTGGCCCGATTGGCCGGGCACTCGCGCACTGATATGCGTAAATATAAGGTCTGTCCAACCATAATGAACAAAGGCACGATAGCAACATGCCAGATCCTGTCTGACCTGCCACTCCTCGCCATCCATTTTGGATGGCGAGCTTCTACTCAAGACTATAGTCATGGCAACCTCAGCACCTGAATCACGCAAATGCATTCATGTTAAATGTACCGTAACTGGATGGCGAAATGAAATAGCAAAGCTGTTTCCGAACCCGGTCTCATTGTATTGAAATCAGGCCGCGTTTCGTTCCCGTGTGACCCGAATCACTTCATCGGCAACTGTCTTCGGACAGGCGGAGTAATGTGAAAACTCCATTGAGAACTGACCTCGACCCGAAGTCATGGTTCGAAGGTCTCCAATATATCCAAACATCTCGGCCAAGGGTACGTCACCCTGGATTCGCACCCCGGTTGAAGTTGATTCCTGAGACTTGATCATTCCCCTACGCCGGTTTAGATCGCCAATCACATCGCCAACATGCGATTCCGGCGTAAACACATCCACTTTCATAATGGGCTCCAGCAATTGTGGATTGGTCTTCACCATCGACTGGCGATAAGCGGACTTGGCCGCCACTTCAAAGGCAACCGCCGAAGAATCTACAGCATGATAGGCGCCGTCCATCAACGTGACCCTAACATCAATACAGGGATACCCCGCCAAAACGCCCTCAGCCATGCAGTCGCGAAACCCCTTGTCAATAGCGGGCCAGAATTCACGGGGGACATTGCCGCCAGTCACCTTGGATTCGAAAGAATATCCGGATCCCGGCTCGCCAGGTTCAATGATGAAGTCAATGCGGCCAAATTGTCCCGCGCCGCCGGTTTGCTTCTTGTGGGTATAGGTATCTTCGATCCGCTGGGTAATCGTCTCGCGGTAGGCCACCTGAGGCTCGCCCACCTCAACGTCCACATTGTGGGTTCGTCTCAATAAATCAACCTTGATGTCGAGATGCAGCTCTCCCATGCCCTGAAGGATGACTTCGCCGCTTTCAGGATCGGTATTCACATAGAAGGACGGATCCTCGGCCACCATCTTGCCGAGCGCAATACCCAGCTTTTCCGAAGCACCCTTGTCTTTCGGCGCGACCGACATCGAAATCACCGGGTCTGGAAATATCATGGGCTCCAGGGTTGCCGGATTATTCCCATCACTCAGCGTATGGCCGGTTTTGACATTTTTCATGCCGAGCACGGCAACGATATCTCCTGCCTGCGCTGAATCAAGCTCCTGACGGGAGTCCGCATGCATTTCCACGATTCGGCCGATCCGTTCAGTCTTGCCGCTTGCCGTATTCAGTACCGTTGAACCTTTTTTCATGGTTCCGGAATAAATTCGCAGGAAGGTCAACGCACCATAGCGGTCATCCATGATTTTGAATGCCAGAGCACGCAGCGGCTTGTCGGGGTCGACCACTGCAAATACTCCGGTTTCATTGCCTTCTGGATCAACTTCGGGCTGCGGGTTGACTTCAGTTGGATCAGGAAGATAATCCACCACGGCATTCAATACCGGCTGGATACCCTTGTTCTTGAATGCCGACCCGCAGTAGGTTGGAAAGAAATCCAGCGCTATGGTGCCCTTTCGAACGCAACTCCTGATCGTGTCAATATCCGGCTCATCACCATCTAGATATCGCTCCATTGCGTCATCATCATGCTCCAGCGCATTCTCGATCAACTCTTCGCGATACTTTTCAACCAAATCAGCCATGTCATCGGGAACGGCTTCAATTTTATAGTTCTGGGGATCATTGGAGCCATCCCATACCCATGCTTCACGAGTCAGGACATCGACTACACCCTTGAAATCGTCTTCAACGCCAATCGGCAAGGTCATCACCAGGGGCTTGGCTCCCAGAATATCCCGAACCTGCTCGACAACCCGGTAAAAATCGGAACCGACTCGGTCCAGCTTGTTCACGAAAATTATCCTCGCCACACGGGAGTCGTTGGCATAACGCCAGTTGGTCTCGGACTGTGGTTCAACACCGCCTGAACCACAAAACACGCCAATTCCGCCATCCAAAACCTTCAACGACCGGTACACCTCGATTGTGAAATCGACGTGTCCGGGAGTGTCGATGATATTGAGGCGATAGTCGCTCCAGAATGTGCTGGTTGCCGCAGACTGAATGGTTATTCCGCGCTCACGCTCCTGATCCATGAAATCAGTCGTGGCTTCGCCATCGTGTACCTCACCGATCTTGTGGATTTTTCCAGTCAGATTGAGGATGCGTTCGGTTGTTGTCGTTTTACCGGCATCAACGTGGGCAAATATCCCTATATTTCGATATTTAGTGAGGTCTGTCATGGAAATAAATTGCTGTTTTAGGTCGGTTTCAAGAGCACTTTACCGAACAAGAATCCGGCAAATTCCAAAAGCGCCGGATTATACAAAAATCAAGCGGATAGTGATAGTTATTTTTGGGAAATTATTATGCTCAGATCACATGATGACCAGGAGAAGTTGTAGCCCCGACTTTTAACCGCCTTTGATGAAAAGAGATTGAGATATAATTAATTGTCGGAAAGTTTTGCTGCAATGCAGGAACCTAATATTTCGACTGAACTACCTACTTCGAACCAGAAAATACCCCGTATGTATATATGAACATGCCCAAGTGCAATTTAACTTCATCGGCGGCTTCGCATACCCCTCAACTCAAATTGATGGACTCGTTGTAAAACAGGAGATTCACATGCTAAATCAAATGACAATCAGAAATTTCAAGGCGTGGCATAATGCAGAAATTGAACTCGGAAAAATAACTGGCTTCTTTGGCACCAATAGTGCCGGCAAGAGCAGTCTCCTTCAGTTCCTTCTATTATTGAAACAGACAAAAAATGCGACGGACCGTGGTCTGGTACTTGATTTCGGTGGTCCTGATGACTTGGTAAATTTAGGTGGCTTTACTGATGTCGTTCACAAACACGACAGCAATAGTCGAATGAGCTGGAATTTTACCTGGAAGATGCCTGAAAAAATGGGAATCGACTTGCGAAGCGGATATTCAGAAAGGCTATCGATAAAAAATGATTCTCTTGAGACATGGTGTGAGGTGGGACTGAATCACAACAAACTCAGAAATTATAAAATGGGCTATAAATTTGATGGGAGGAAGTATTGGGTAGAGCCGAAGGAGGGTTCAAATACAGATTTCAATCTAAATTCAGACCACCCCAACTTTCATTTCATACGCAGTCAGGGACGTGTATGGCCAATTCGCTCTCCCATAAAAACACATCTGTTTCCCGATGAAATCAGGTATCTATACCAAAATACCGGCTTTATGAGTGAATTCGAGAAAGCCTATGAGGAACTCATTGATTCCATATACTATTTAGGCCCTCTTCGAGCACATCCCAAGCGACAATATCAATGGGCCGGTTCCAGTCCACAAGATGTCGGTCAACGAGGAGAACGTACGATTGATGCAATTCTTGCTGCAAGACGAGACGGAGAAAAGAGAAACTTTGGATATAGAACAAGGAATATCCCGTTCGAGGAGATGATAGCTCGTCACTTGAAAAAGTTGGGCCTTATCCAAGAGTTTTATGTCAAAGAAATTGCAGACGGGTCTAATTTGTATCGTGTCATTGTGAAAAAATCCAAGACAAGCCCTCCAGTCTCATTAACCGATGTCGGGTTTGGCGTGTCTCAACTCTTACCAGCACTCGTGCTTTTGTATTACGTTCCAAAGGGAGCGACCATACTGATGGAACAACCCGAAATCCACCTCCATCCGGCAGTCCAGAGCGGATTGGCTGATGTGATGCTGGATGTGATCAAGAGTCGTAATGTTCAAGTTATTGTGGAAAGTCACAGTGAACATTTATTGAGACGTTTACAACTTCGAGTGGCAAAAAACGAAGTATCCTCTGGAGATGTAAAGCTGTTTTTCGTTTCGGAAAACAGGGGCAAAGCAATAGCTTCAGACTTGTCATTGAACCAGTGGGGCGAGATTGAGAATTGGCCAGACAAGTTCTTCGGTGATGAAATGGGTGAACTTGCCGCGATTGTCAAGGCATCTCTGAATAGAAAAAGGGAAGAATCAAAATAAAACCTAATTACCACTAATCATAAGTGGGTTTTGTGATACAGCAGGATAGATGTAAACATTTGATTAAAAAGGAGCATACTATGATGTGCAATCCTGTCCAGTTCCAGAAAGGCCTCAGCCTCAACGAATTTCTCGAACGCTGCGGAGCGAGGACAAATGCCATCTCGCCCCGAGTAACGCCGCCCATGCCGGAAAACCTCCTGAAACATGACTTATGATTGGTGGTAATTAGGAAATAAAATGTTTGTTGTTGATACCAATGTGCCGAAAGCGGCAAACGGGGGGTGATAAAATACACGTTGATGCAGATTGCCAAGAGGCTTGTGTAGATAGGTTGGAAAGCCTGGTTTGCTCTGAAATTATAACGATCGATAAGGGTGGCCTCATTCTCGATGAATATTCAAATCATTTTAGTTTTAGCGGCAAACCAGGAATAGGTGATATGTTTTTCAAATACCTGTTCGACAACCAGTATAACCACAATCGTATCAATCAAGTTGAAATCCATGAATCTGACGATGAACATATCGGCTTTGAGGAACTTCCCAAGAACAAATTAGATCCGTCGGATCGCAAGTTTCTGGCGGTTGCAGTGAAGGCTGAAGCGATAATTATTAATGCTACTGACAGCGACTGGATGGAACAGCATTCACTCATGAAGAAACTAGGTGTCGAGGTTTGCCAGCTTTGCCCCGAATACGCTGCGAAATGACTTGAATATACAGCGATGAACATAGGTATTCCAACCCTGAACAAAAAATATCCAAGAACGTCATATTGGCCATTTTCCCCATTTAAGGGGCGTACTGAGGGAATTCATGCGGATCCATCGCATTTTGTGGGCGTGCCTGTCGTAATAACCGAAAAACTGGACGGCTGTAACGTCCTCTTGCATAGCTGCAAGGTATATGGGCGTAGTGTTTCTACACCTTCCGAAGAAAAATGGATGGCGCTGGTGAAAAAACATCATGCCTGGAAAATCACCGAACCCGATATCTACCTTTACGGGGAGGATATCTATGGTGTACACAGCATTACATACAACGCGGTACCCGAGAACCGGACTTTCTATGCTTTTTCACTGCGTGATGGAACAGGATCCTTTTCTTCGTTTGCTAAAATGTCCGATTATGCAACTCACAAAAACATTCCTGTTGTTCCTGTCCTTTTCGAAGGGGTCTTTGACTCAGCCACAGAAATTTGTTCATTCGTCAATCATGCTCACGAGGAGCCTTCCGTCTTGGGTGGAGAGAGGGAGGGAATAGTAATGCGTCTGGCATGCGATTTCGCTGAATCAGAGTTTCCGCTCAATATCTGCAAGAGTGTTCGCCCTGGACATGTAAAAAACGCTGAGCACTGGACGAGGAACTGGCAACCCTGTCAAGTGTTGGCAAGTGTCTGAGGGAAAAGCAGTAGAATTAAGCCAATCCGATTACTCGATCAATGTTCAACCTCGTTCGATCCCATGTTACCTTCAGTGAGATGATTCTCGAACATGTACATATTCTCCGTTGCCTTGTAGGTTTGTAGACCCCGCCAATCGCTCCGCCCGGTATCTCCCTGCTAACCACAGGATCTAAAAATGATATTCAAGTACCAGTCCAATATGGTCATCCTTCTCGACCGGGTCCACAAAGAGGTCTCCTTCGGTGTTCCATAGCACTTGGGCATTGGCTCGAAACGACCAGCTGTCAGTTATGCGGCGTTCGATCCGGGCATCAAAAACCCGTGAATCACTATCGAGATCATAGGTAATGCCAATTACCGCTTCGGTGCTCTGTATATCGTTGAACGATACCCGGGTTGCCAGAAAAAGATCGTTCTGGAAGGAGTTGGTTGACCTCTCTCCCCGGGCATCGGAAATCCATTCAAGTATCAAGCCCACGTCCTTGTCGGAATCAAGGACCGCATAAAACGTATATTCCCCACCCACCAGTCTGGCCGAGTAATCTTCTTCTGCCTGATATGGAAGTGCATTCTTCAGGCCGGAACGATGAATGGCTTCCAGTTTCAAAAGCCATGGACCAGTAGTTAACTGGGCATCAAGACCGTATTGCCGGATTAATTCATAATGCGGCAACAGGACTCCCGACTGCAAGTCAGCCATCAGGGTGGGATCCCTGCTTGTACCGCGAAACACGCTGAATCCGATATCCAGAGACCCAACGTATCCCTGAAATCGCGCGGCCAGATCAAGATGCCGCTTTTCATGGCTGTCCTCGTAACTGACCCTGTCGTTATCCACCACAAGCCCACGAAAACGACCACTCCGTCCGGGGTACGTTCGTTTCCGATGATAGGGCAAGCCCAGCATCTCGAAAGCCCCCCATTGCCCGGTCAGCGCCAGTCGAACCATGGGCTGGCCCAAACGCGACTTCTGATCGGGGTCATGGACCAAATCCGTCTGGTTGACGATATTCACCAGATTGTGCAACTCGGCAACTCCCCAGAACACCTTGTCAACACCGAGACGCAACTCCCATTCGCTATCGCCGAAATCTCCATAGGTCAGGAAATAGGCCTCACGAAGATCGACCTGACTTCGCTCGGAGTCTGTGGCGTCATAACGGAAATAAGGCGTGAATGTGAAACTCCGGTCTTGATCATCCACCAGCAGGAACGTGGTCTCGGAAGACAGGCTGAACAGATGAGAACGCTGACGTGGATCATCGGTTTGCTCGGCATACCACCGGTAATCAAGCCCGAGGGTGCCGAAGGTTGAAACATCGATCCCGCTGGCATGAAGTCCAGATGAGAATGCACCCATCGCAGCCAGGAACAGGCGGGGGACATTGTCCAAACCAAGTCTCATAATCTCGTCAATAATGTATATGGAGCCAAATGCCAGCTGGCAAGCCGAGGCGCATTGCACCCTGATGCGGGGTTAGAACATCATTCGCTGAAAGCGGAGCGTGGTTCGAAAATGCTGCGAATCTTCCATAAGGTTCGCATGCTTGTCAAAATACGCCCGGGAATATTCCTGAATGCCGCTTTGCAGTCTGTTTTTATTCAAGCCCTCTGCAACAGAAAGTCCAAGACATATGCCTCCCCAAATTCCAAAATGGATTCCCTCTCCGGTGAAGGGGTCAATCATGGCTGCAGCGTCACCAATCAATGCTACCTGTCGATGGGGCGCGAGCGGCAACCCAGACCAGGATAATGGTAACGGATGGGCATTGATATTGCGTACTTCTTCAAGAACGATTCCAATGCTTGCAAGATACCCAATGTAAAAATCAAGATGTGACTTCAGAGTGCTGCCGTACAGTTTATAGTCTCGCTGATCAAGAACAATCCCTATATTAACCTTGTTGTCCAGCAGGGGAAACAACCAGCCGTATCCTGGCATCAAGTGCTCCAGATAGTCGATTCGCATGAGTCCCTCGTCAAGATCGGGAGCTTGTGCATAGGCACGAACACCAACAAACATGTATTTTTCGCTGTTAAGCTCCAACCCGGCAATCCTGCGCACTCTGGAGCTCGCGCCATCTGCTCCTACTAGCACCCTAGCCTGCAAGACAAGCGGAAAATTCAAGCGGTCCTTGAGCGTCAGAGTCCATAATGAGGAATTCTCGTCAAAAACCGCATCAGATAGCGCATACCCGGCAAAGTTCCGTGCACCTCGATCAATTGCAGACTGGTAGATCGAATTGTCAAGTATCTTCCGTTCGACAATGTAATAGGAGTGATTGGCAAAATCGACCAGATTTTGCATATACCTGAATCTCTCCGGGACAGTTGGTGACAGGCATTGAATTTGAGTTCGACCCGTGAAAATGTGATCCATGCCAAGTTCAACCAGCATTTTCATGGCATCTTCTCGAACCGCATCTCCACATGATTTATCACGGGGAAATTCTTCACGGTCAATCAGGGCAACATTCAGGTCATTGTCTGCAGCAAGTACACTGCACGCACAAACGCTTCCCGATGGACCGGCACCCACAATAGCGATATCTAAAGGTTGTTGGTTCACCATTGGCCTGAAGCAGTTTGCTCAGGGAATCGACTGCACGCAGCCTGTCGAAGCATCATCATTGTATAACTGCCATTCACCGTCTTATGTGCCATTACCTCAGTATTGATCAAGGGCCAGAAGAAGCTTGCCTATCAAGCCATTCAAAACAACGGGAAGCTGTCTGCTTGCCTGCCAATCATGATATTATATTCCGATGGTTGGATGAAATCACCTTACATTGAGTCATCGGGCCGGTTACATTGACAAAATGCTGGATGTAGTTTTGCAGTACTTTCAGCTGATATTGTCGAGTCTCCGTTTAAGCCCCATCATACTGCATGCATTATTGACGAACCATGGGGTATGCAGAAATTTACATATCCAGCCAGTGAATCAAATCATAAAGACGATAGTTTCAGGTTCTTGTGTCTTGAATATGCTCAAGCACGAATGGCATGTCGCATCAGGCATGGTACACAATTGCTTTATCAGATTTACCCATATGGCAATCTCTGGAAACACATAAAATGCCAAGATTAGATCGACTGGATGAAGCAGCCTCCAGCCCAAGCAAACATCGTCAGTTCGATGTGTTGCTGTCCGTTACAGCGCCCCATGAGCTTCTGCTGTTCATCATTACCCTTTTGCTCATAATGTCGGGGATGGCCTGGATGCTATTCTGGAATGTAGAACGCACAATACATATTGATGGTCTACTGATTAATCCGGGAGCCAGGCATGAAGTCACCACCTTGGATTCCGGTCATCTGATTGAATACACGCGCCGCAAAGGTGATATTGTTATGCCGGGTGATAGAATCGCTCGGCAAAGCATTCCCGAACTGGACCGAGAACTGGTCATGTTGTGGAATCGACTATTGCATGATATGAAACATGTCACTCAGGAGGATTCAACAATTCCTGCAGAACAAAAGAACCAGGCCGCAATCCGATCATTATTATCAAGTATTGAGGCTCAACGCGCCGCGCGTGAAAATATTGTCACGCATGTCGGAGGCGAGGTTGTGGCACTGCATGCGGATCCAGGAGAGTTTCTCCCGGCAGGCTCTACGGTGTCGAGAATTCGAAAAATTCCGGAAGATCGACCAGATGAAATGCAGGTGGTCCTGCGAGTCGAACCGAACATTGCAAAACGCATACGATTGGGAATGCCCTCAAAAATACACGTAGACTTTCCGGGCAGAGGGCTCTTGCAATTCACCGGCGAGGTAGTTGCCGTTGATTATGAAACGCTCCCAAATTGGCTCGCAACGCTTCCGCCAATTGTCGAGGGAGCAAAATATCGAATCGATATTGAGCTTCACCAAACAACCGACAATCCCTTGCCCGATGCCACAGTCTGTCAGGTCACTGTTATCCTCGGTGAAACCACCCCTCTGCAAATGCTGGCAACGAATCTGACTACAAGCTCATGATGCACCCCATGTTTCCCATACAGTGCCTCAAGTGAGTCTATACGCCCTTAAGCATAAGCATTGATCGGGTATTGAAACGTCTCATGATATCAATTGCCCAAGCTCGTCGATAATGTCGCGATTCCCCTTCAACCTTCTGGCCCGTGCAAGTCACAATACAGTAAAGCGGAAACGCCGCGTAGTCACGCCACTCGTCATGCAGATGCATATGACTGAATGCGGTGCCGCATGCCTTTCCAGCATACTGGCCTATTTCGGATGCTGGGTTCCTCTCAATGAGCTGCGCAACCTGTGCGGCGTTAATCGGGACGGCTCGACTGCTGCAGGACTCGCCAGGGCTGCCAAACTCTACGGGCTAGAATGCTCGGGGCACAGTGTCAATGCCAAACATGTGTTTGATATGTCCTTGCCGCAAATTCTGTTTTGGGAATGGAAACACTTTTTGATTCTTGAGGGATTTGACGAAAGACGTGTTTTCCTGAATGATCCGGCGATGGGACGCCGGGTTCTTTCTATAGAGGAATTCGAAGCTGGATTCTCGGGGGTTACACTGGTTTTTAAACTCACGCCAGATTTTCAGCCCGGAGGGGATCCACCCGGACTGTTCCAGCGTCTGCCCAGGTGGTTTCAGGATGTCGGAGGCCCTATCTCTTATATCTTGACAAATGCCTTGATGATGGCATTGCTAGTGCTGATCACTCCGATAACTGTCGGCTTTTTTGTGGACCATGTCCTGACCGGCACCGAGCAGTGGGGACTTCTTGCTGCAGGAATTCTGGTGGTCGTGGCAATCCTGGTTTACAGCCTTGCCAGCATCAAGGAACAATGCATAAAACGGCTTTCGGCAAGAATGTCGATCTTGATTGGAAACTACATTCTTACGAAGCTGTTCCGGCTGCCAGCCGAATACTTTCAAAACCGACTGACTGGTGACCTGACCAATAGAATCATGTCTATCGACAAGATTGCCAAGGGTGCCTGCCGTAATTTCATCGGCCTACTGGTCGAGATAACAATGAGCCTGGTATTCCTGGTTGTACTGTTCTATTTCGATGTAATTCTGGGATTAGTGGTTCTAGCCCTGCTGGTGTTGTGCGGCATAGCTACCCATGTCGTCGAAAGAATGCGTCACGATGCGAATATCGTTTTGCAACGGGAGCAAAACGTACTGATTGGCGAGGGGATTCTCATGCTTCAGCAGGCTGACAATCTCCGAATGACCTCTACTGATGACACCTTCTTCGCCCGCTGGAGCGGTCATCAGGCACGCGAGCTGAAAGCGCGGCAACACTTTGCTGAATTTGGCTATATCAACTCGGCCACTCCGGGACTATTCATGATCCTTTCCCATGCTGCAGTTCTAGCGGTCGGAGCAAATCAGGTTATCGCCGGACAAATGACGCTGGGGTCAATGACGGTAATTTACATTCTGGCTGGCATGCTGTTTGCATCCATCGGTCGACTTCCCGAACTTGCAGACGGATGGCAGGCAATTTCTCTCGGATTGCAGCAACTTGAAGACATTACGGAATCGGAGGAAGACCCGCGTTTTCGGAATGACGACTCTAAGGACAGCACTACCGCCACTCTAAACGGGCGTTTGAGGTTGAGCGGTCATCTTGAACTTCGGGGCATAACGTTTGGTTATGACAGGGGAAGGAAACCTTTGATCAAGAACTTTGACCTTGTCATTAAGCCAGGGCAGAGAATTGCTGTCATTGGTAAAAGTGGATCCGGCAAGTCGACTTTGGCATCGCTTGTCTCCGGCAACTATCAATCCTGGTCAGGAGAAATCCTCTTTGACGGCCTTGCACGAGAGAATATTCCCTTGCAGGTCATGGTTCGCTCTCTCTCAATGGTCAACCAGGAACCTGTCCTGTTCTCCGCAACGATTCGTGAAAACATCACATTATGGAACTACGCAGTACCTGATAACATTCTGGTTCAGGCCGCACGGGATGCTTGTATCCATGACCAAATTCTGAGTCGTGAAGATGGGTACGAGACGCTGGTTGATGAAGGAGGCGGAAATTTCAGTGGCGGTGAATGTCAACGCCTGGAAATCGCCCGTGCCCTGGCCGGCAATCCATCAATACTAATTCTTGACGAGGCCACAAGCGCTCTCGACTCCAGCACCGAAAACGAGATCGACAATGCCATCAGGCGACGGGGGATGAGTTGTCTTGTCATTGCGCATCGCCTGAGCACCATCCGTGACTGCGATGAAATTGTCGTTCTTGACAAGGGCATCGTGGTACAGAGGGGCGATCATGAGCAGCTCATGTCAGAGATGGATGGTCTGTATCGCCAGCTCGTCCAGTCGGGCTAGATGATGTCAAACCCGTATTACTCGTCATTGACCGAGCTGGCTGTACATTCGGGATCAATCATCAATTGTGCTGGAAATTTGCCACTTGATCTGAATGACCCTGATAGCGTGTGGTTTCTGGAAACCGGTGCAGTCGATATCTTTCTGATCGAACAAATTGATGGCAAGGAGCAGACAGCACCGGAACAACTAATGCATGCTGAAGCAGGCGACTTGATACTTGGCGTCGCCAGTCAAGCGCAACAATCAACCTTGAGCCTGATTGCAAAAGGACTGCCCGGCACACAATTGCGTCGGCTGCCAATCTGCGAACTTGCGAAAGTCCAGGCTGACGATCTTTCGGAGAAGGTCGATACCTGGATCATGGCTATTTCGGCTGCATTGTCGCGTGATATCATGTTCCCCTCATTGCCCGATGTACTAGTTGAAGTCGGACAGAGACCCGCACTTCATGGAAATATCTTCTCCACAAGACGTGGTGTGGCTTGGCTGCAAGTGGCGAATCAATCTTCGGCAGTCTATATGGGACTGGTCGATATCGATGCAAACGACCAACATCAAGATATCTCTCTGGACCTGTTGCCTCTGACTCCGACGAGTTGGCTCGAGATGGGTACTCCACAATCAGTCAGCAGGCTCATATCCACCCGAGAACTCGTGGAAGATGGACGCATAGCGTCGGTGCTGGGCCAGTTCCACCGACTGGTTCTCGATACCGAGCGGATCAATCGCATGCTCACGGTTGTTGATCAGGCAAACCTGGAAAGGGTGAGCATGAAGGTTCGCCGCATCGAGGAAGATCATGCTCGACGCAAACTGCTTGAGATATCAAGGGTATCCGAAACCGAGGGCACTAGCGGCGGATCGGAACTCAACAAGGCATTGCTTAAGATCGGACAGCACGAGAATATTGAATTCAGGTTTCCAGACCGAACCGACGCTCTTGAAACACCGCTTGAACTTGCCGACATTCTGCTTTTATCGAAGGTGCCCGGGCGCAAAATCCGACTTGCCCCAATGAGCCGCTGGTGGACCGGAGACAGCGGTGCAATGCTTGCCTACAAGAAAGATACTAATCAACCGGTGGCACTGCTTCCCGACAAGTTCAATCGATATCATGTCTATGACCCCGGCACCGGACGAAAAAGCAGGATTACCGCCGACAATGCCGACTCCATAAAACCAGAGGTATGGCTGTTTTATCGACCGTTTGAACCAAGGAAGATTCGCCCGCGCGAGTTGTTGCGGGATTTTAGTGATGGATTGGGCATGGCCATCACCCGCTTTCTGACAGCCGGACTCGTGGGGGGACTGATTATGCTGTTGCCTGTTTTTGTCCTGGGCTTCGTGGTCAGTCAGGTAATTCCAGCCAGAGAATTCGGTTTGCTGTATGCCGCAACGACGGGCCTGACAATCCTGGCTGGAGTCTGGGCCTTGATTCATATTCTGCAAGGAATGGCCTTGATGCGTATTGAAGGACGGATTGCCTCGCGTATTGAAGCTGCTTTCTGGGACCGTTTGCGTAAACTGCCATTGTCTTTTCTTCAACAATACCCTTCTGCAGACCGTGCCATGCGAGGCATGGCCTTCCAACGACTCCGCGATACCATTCAGGGGGTAGCAATCAATAACATGCTGTCGATCATCTTCCTGCTGCCAGCACTATTGGTCATATTTTTCCATGATATTGGACTAGGCCTTGTCACTACAGCATTCGGCCTGCTATCTTTGTTCGTGACCGTCATTCTTGGGCTTCGGCAAGTATCCCCTTACGAAAGGCTGCTTCGCATCTCCAATCGGCTAACCGGTGTGCTGTTTCAGTTGATCAATGGCATTGACAAATTACGAATCGATGGCGCTGAGGGCTCCGCTTATGCAGTATGGGCTAAAAACTATGGCGAACAGCAGCACGCTGAGACCGAACTGGGCATCTGGCAGTCACGCCTCTCGGCATTTGGTGCAGCACTGCCATTATTTGCGGCAGCCGTACTATTGGCAGCCATATCGCTTAGCAGCACAGAGGCTATTGCATCTGGAGATTTTCTGATTGTTTATGTGGCATTCCTGCTTTTTATTAGCGGAGTGATCCGTCTCGGCCTTTCGTTTGGAGCCGCAACCGCAGTTGCTGCTGAAATTGCGCAAGTCGAACCATTTCTGGCCGAAGCCCCGGAAGCAATTTTTGGAGATGAGCCGGTAGACCATCTTGGTGGAAACCTTGTTTTCGACCATGTTTCCTTTCGTTATGACCCTGATGGGCCATTGATACTTGACGATATCTCGATGCAGGTAAAAAGCGGAGAGTTTGTTGCCATCGCCGGAGAATCCGGATCTGGAAAAAGCACACTTTTTCATCTCGCTCTTGGCCTATACGAAACCTATAGCGGGACAATCAGCTTTGATGACCGTGACTTAAAACAGCTTAATGTTAATCAGGTACGCCAGCATATTGGCGTAGTACCCCAGAAGGCCAAGCTTCACCCACAAGACATTTGGGACAATATTGTATCTGGCCAGGAAGAGGTTGATGCTTCCACCGTATGGCAAACGATAGAAATAGCAGATATCAAGGAGGATATTCTCAGGATGCCGATGCAGCTATTAACCAGTGTCGGCGACAGCCAAAGCGGATTATCCGGTGGCGAGACTCAACGGATAATAATTGCCCGCGCCCTAATGCGAAATCCACGGATAATGTTGCTTGATGAAGCCACTAGCCTACTGGACACCAAAAGTCAAGCCAGCATTATGAATACATTATCAAACATGCCCATGACTCGGATTATTATCGCACACCGGCTTTCTACATTGCGCGAAGCAGACCGCATCTATGTCATGAAGGCGGGTAAATTTGTCGAACAGGGAACCTATCAGGAATTGATTGCTGCCGATGGCTTTTTCCGTGAACTGGTTCGACGCCAAGAGTATTCATGAAGAGCACGGCCCCCTCCCTATGCCGGCTTCTCCAGAAATTGTCAATAGTAGAGCAGCCAACCCCGCAATGCGGAGACGCCGTCATCAATAACTTGTGTCATGGGTAGATTTTCACGATGACTTATCAAGCCTTGAACAATAAACGATCTGATTTTCTGGCGGCTCCGGGGAATTAGCTTGAAAACCCGAGTCAAATTAAATTGCCGCATTAATTCAATGGGTCGTGAAATTTTTTTTCGAAATAGGCTAGTGACTATCTTCGAATCATCGTTCCTTGCAGGGCATGCGATTCCATGACATCAGAACGGGAAATTGAATTGTGGTTTCGCCGGACTACCCTAACTCAACATGCAAGGTCAAGCATCAGAGGGGGTAATCAATAATGAAGGCCAAACGAAAGGTGGTCGTGATTGGCGCTGGCCTGGCCGGGCTGGCTTCTGCCTACGCACTCACCGATAACCACATCGAGGTCATTGTGCTAGAGGCCTCCGCATATCCCGGAGGCCGAGCAGCACATGACAACATCAGGGAATTCCAGATTGAACTCGGTGCGAACCTGTTTCTAAAGTCCTATACGACCGCATTTTCCATTGCATCCCGCCTTGGTACTCCACTAAAGCCCACAGCATTACCCATCAATAGCGGAATTTATCGCAATGGTCGATTTCATTGTCTCTATGGCGACAAACAGTTGATTAACAGCTTAAAAACTGTCCGCACGATGCTGTCATTTCAATTGCTCTCTCCCCGGGGCGTCTGGCAAGCCATGAAGTTTGCCAGGATGGTTCAGGCTCAGGCAGACAAACTGGACTTTGACAATCCTGGCAAGATTCTCAGTCTTGACCGCAATCAAAGCGTTGCAGAATTCTTTGAAACAGAAATAGGAACCGAGTCACTGGACTGGCTTTATGGCCCGGGCTTGGCCGGTTACACGTTTGCCAATCCAGAGCAGGTTGGAATCGCTTATGCGAAAGCAGTACTCTGGCATAATGGCCTAAATGGAGTCGCTTGGCCCTGGGTACCTGATGGAGGCATGCGTGCGTTTGTGGATGCATTTTCAAAAAAGTGCAGATCTAGCATTAGGCTATCGACCCCAGTTCGGCGCATACTGATTGAAGGCGGAACGGCGCGAGGCGTCATCACTGATACAGGGACCATTGAATCTGATGCCGTGATCTGCGCCACACCAACAACAGCACTCCTTGAAATCGCACCTGAATTACCTGCATCCATGCGCAGCGTCCTTCAACGGGTTACCTACTCAAGATGCTGTCGAGTGTTCTTTGGCGTTGATTCCAGCCCCCTTCCCAAAAACTGGTATGCGGTCAGCTTTCCACAAAAGACGGGAACAATACTCAGCGGCATGAGTCATCTTTCGCTGCTGTCGCCACAAACCGCCCCTCAAGGCAAGGCATTGATTGATGCCCTTTTGATCGACAAACATGCCAATGAGTTGTTTGCGCTGAGCGATGAGGAAATAACCGAGCGAGTACTTTTGAAAATCAGGGAATACTTTCCAAAGATGCCTTCCAAGCCACTGTTTTCACATGTCCAGAAATGGCCTGAAGCCTTATGCCTGTCTACAGGAGGAACCATGACTGCGCTTGATCAAATGCAAAGACAGGGTCGGGAAAGCGTGCAAGGACTGTTTTTTGCCGGTGATTACATGGGAATACCCTCCTTAAACTCTGCCCTGCAAAGCGGGCTTGCTGCTGCTGAAAAAGCATCGGAGTTGCCTGCCTGAGAACACGCGTTCTTCAAAGCCACGTCAAGAAACAGCTCACAGGAAGATCGAATTCCGGAGAATTGCAGCTTCTCTGACAGGCATCGCAATACCTGAAAACAATAACCTTCAGTCCTTCTGGCCCGGCCAACGGGTAGTCAGCAGAAATACATGAGCATTCACTCGCAATTTGCCATTGTTGTCGAGAATAATTGCGAAATGATGAATCCGCTGAAGAAGCAGAAACACACTGGAACGTCCTATAAGCGGTTTCGCTACGGCGGACCATTCTGCCACGCCCATGAGCTTCTCGGCATCCGCTATTTGTTCCCTTCGCAAGCCATCAATTAATTCTGTCCAGCACTCTCTGTCCTTGAACCATCCTGTTTGATCATAAATGGTATTTGCAGAAAATATCTGGATTTCCAGGGCGGGCGCAAACCCCGATTCGCCGAGGTCGACTTGAACCCCCAATTGCATGCCAGAAAGGGCGCCTCGCGCTTCGAGCCGCTCCAGCACAGAAGCAATGCGCGATTGTTGCTTTGACAACCCTAAACGCTCAAGATAAGACATGGCCTCGCCGGGCGCGTTAAAACCCAATGCCGTAATCCGAAATAAATCCGGGTTTGAAACAAAAGCCCCCATGGCGCCGATTCGAGTGCCGGGGTCAAGCGCCCGATAAGCAGAATCAGCGTATCGACGTCGTCCCCCATCCCCAGCATGGCCGCTCACTGCTGACAGCGCATCATAGGCAGCATGAAATTCTGACAGCTTCTGTCCCGCCGCCCCCCCGGCCAGAGTAGGCTGGATGGGATAGAGGAAATATCCGCAGTCGCTTTTCGCCTTCCCGTCAGGCTCGATAGGATATTCCACCAGTACCCGGTTTCCGACGATGTCCGAGAGAGAGGATCCGGCATTGTCCAACTTGTCAAGAAGCGAGGCAATACGATCTATTGACAAGCATCCATTGCCTGATTTTGCGCATTGCATGAAATAGTCGGCGCTGCGTGTTCCGCCTAGCACTGAGACATCAAGCAGCACGGGCGATCGAGACTCGTCAACAGAGAATCCTATCCAAAGCGGAAACCCCGCCAGAGTCGGGGGCAAGTCCTTTGCATTATCGAACACCCGCTCCCAATGCTTGCCGGAGATTGGCAACGCGGAAAAACTGCCTCGCATGCGCGCCAGCAAGTCGCCAAGAGAATTGGCTTCGCGCATCAGTTGGTCTTCATTGGAAGCCCATTCTTCCTCAAAACTGTTGCTCATTCCTGTGAGCCTCGCATGCGCTCTACTCTCCCGATGCCGGCACTGCCAGCCTTCAGCTCTTCCGGCCCTCGATCAAGAAGATCATCGATCATTGCCGCATCAAGCAATAATTCGAACGGATCCTTGCGAAACCACTCTTTGCTCCGTGGAAGAAGCTTGCGACAAGCTTTTTGGATACGGCATCTAAACCGCAGCCGCGGCAATCCTTCGAACCCCCTGTGTTTTGGAAAACCGTATTGATCAGCAAGCGCCTCGCCCAATAATGAACGTGCGACCCCATACGCATGGCTCGCCATCGCCTGCTTTTCCTTCGGGTCGGTCAATTTTGCGAGCTGGGGCAAGGCCTGTACCGTCGCATTGGTAATAATGGCCGTTATCCTGTCAGGCTTCGGTTCACAGAGGTGGCCAATCTTCGATAGCTCTGCGGTTGCTGATTCATCCCCATCGCAGAGCAACGTTTCTGGCGTTCCGATCAACCAAGATGCATATCTCCATATTCGCATAATGGAGAGGCGTTCATCTGCATTCAGCCTTGCCCCCAACCGCTCAACATCCCGAATCAGCAATGCCGAGAAATTTGCGGAGGTGAGGCCCATGTTCGCAGCGCTGATCGGAACGCCTAAAGCGGCTTCATCCCAGTGATCAGAATTCCGGAGACGGTTTCGTATGCGAGCATGAACCAAACGAATTCGCAATGAAAATTTCCAGCCTTGCTGACCGGGGTTAAGAGCGCTCGGCAGCATCAAGGTTTCGCACAAATATCTGATATTTTGCCGAATCACCATTAGCCCCTGCTCTGTTGTGGCCTGACCGGTCAAGAAAAACACCTTGCTCATCAAGCTATTGAAGTTGCGCAGGCTGGCTATGATGAAGCCAATAATGAACAAGTCCAGATACCTGTGAAATGCAATGCGTCCGGGAAGCAGTGCATCACCATCAAGCCACGGTGGCGGAGTCTTGTACGCCTCGATGAAATCGATCAATGCCTGCGGAGTTTCGGGATGAAGCTTCGCGTCAAGATTGGTGCAGGCATTCATGATCTGATTGATCTTTTTTCCGTCAAGATGCAATAATGCCATGAAGGCCCCATCGGCCAGCGGATCATCGACCACGGTATTTTCAACATAGCGGGTGGCGATATCACGATTGACCGCGCATGCTCTAGCGTATCCATCCAAGTAGATTGAAGGGATATTCATGTGACTCGCCTCTTCTGCCAGCTCAATAAGCTTTCAGCACAAGGTGGAGGCCGCACGGTCAATCGCGCAACTGTCGTGACAAGGAGGCAGGACGAGCTGCCTGAAAAGGCTTGCTGTCGCGAGGCGCAGCGCAGGGGCTCACATGTCGACCGGAATGTTGCAGCAGGGGTTTGCACGATCGTCAAATCACTTCATGACACCGCCAGCCAGCGGTATTTGCGTCACCCTTCACTTCATGCCTTGATGGTTGAGCGGACCGACATCATCAGAAAAAACGTATACGCCTTGATGGCATTGAACTCATCATTCGCGATCGAAAACTTGAGGTGGTGTATGCCGCGAACGAACATCATCAGTCCCTTCGGAGTGAACAGACTGGCAGAGCCCGTCGACCATTCCATTAGCTCGCTCAGTTTTTCAGGCACAGCCAGCCCCCATTCGTCAATTGCCTTCACTGCAGGGATCCAATACTTGATATCTTTCAACCATTCCTTTTCCTGGGCAAATATGCTCAATCCCAGCGCCGGCCCGAGACCGGTAGGGGTCACGTCAAAATGTATGCCGAGATAAGCATAGGCTTGACGATCATCCAGAAATGTCACCGCTTCTGCTACAACTGAAGCGGTACCCGGCCAACCTACTCGGTCAAGATATGTCTTGACTTCCTCTGCTTTCCTGAATCCAGTGACAGCGACTCGAATCACCCTCTTGCGAGACGGGAACGTACCTACCGCCCGAATGGTCGTGTTCGGTAGCAATTTCAAATGGAGATCGTTTAGCTGTTCAAATTCGGTCTCGCTTTGATCCCACCCTCCGGCGAACACCAGTGCATCATGAATAGCGCCTATCTCTTTTGTCCTGTGTGTGCCACTCGCAAGGACGTCATCCACTGGATACAGGAAAATCCCAGGTTCCAGCGATGAACCCCTTACATTAGCGTCAATATCAAATTCAAGCAGCGCCTTTTTCCCGACAACTTGGCAAAGCAAGGAATCTTCCTGATCCATTTCATCAAGCAGCCATGCCAAGCTCTTGTCCGAGCGGTCCGCATCGGCGACAGCACCACGATCCTTGTATATTTTCGAAGTCAGGCTGTCACCCACCAATGAAACCCCCAAATCAGCCCTTGGCCTAGGATCATTCAAGGGGATTTCGAATCCAAACGGGAAAGCGGCCATGCTCTGTGGAATTAACAAGGCGCGATCTAGCATGTGCACCCAATCCGGCCCGTCAATCAAGCGAGCAGAGACATGGGGGCGAATCATAGCCAGCAAATGTCCCAAGGAATCCGCCAAGGGATGGAGGCATTCCTCAGTATAGGCCCAATCTTCTTTCATATCGAATCGTCTCCGCTTGTCTATGTGATCTGAAAATAACTTTTCATCGATTGAAAATCAAAATAAGCATTCGACCGGGTTTTTCTGACTCGCAGACTTATCCAATTACTGGCGAAGTATTGATTTCATCTTCAGTAAGCGAACGGTCCAAAATGCCTGTTTGAACAGGTATATCATAGAGCCGCCCCGGTGCGAAACGCTGCCAGTAATGACGCATACCCGGCACAATTACTCGTACGACTGGCATGCCGATATCCGGACGCGTCTGATCAAGCGCCAGAAATTCCATGCCCTTCCCTTCGACCAGAGCACGGCATTTATCCACATCCTCACGAAGGTCTTCGCTTTCATAAACCGGATAACTGGATTGGCAAAGTGATTTTGTGCCAGATGCCGGAGCTAGATAAGCATGTTCGGAAACCAATGCATTTTTCCACCACCACAGGCATTGCGGATCATTAACCTGATATCCAGCACCGCCTGGTCCCGTTCCTTGGACCCAGTTCAAGAACTGGTTCAATTCGCACACTGCACGGAGTATGGCAATATGTGCATCCATGTGCGTACCTGCACCATAGATTATATCTTCTGCCTGTTTGTCGACTCGGTGCGATACTGCAACAAAAGAGGGGATTTTAAAATCGCTGGTAATATCCAAAACCCACAGCTCACGATTCAGGTTGCGATAATAATCTTTTGCACTAGCCAGATACTCGTCATCGAAGCTGGAGAGGTCCACTTCAGGCATACGCAGACGGTTGTACCACCATATTGCAAAGGCATCGCGTTCGACCAGTTCGAAGAAACCCTGAAGAATTGCCTCCTCAATAGTATTCCCAGCAGCGCAACCATTCGAGTCAGCAACAAAATCTGTCAAGCCACGATGATCTGTCGACTTCCCATAATAAAGCAACGATGTAGGAATGTGAATATGCCGGTCGCGGGTAAACGACCATACTGGAGACCAATCTATAGCTGCATCTAGATCAAGGCGAGGGGGAACCACATTATAGGGATGCCCACTGGCATTGATATTTTCGGCATCGTCGAATTGTCGCTCGCTGAACAGTTGGATATTGTTTGGATGAATGGCTTCCATTCGATTAGCACCAAATTCAGAGAAACGATGTTGACTGCGAATCTCATCTCCATGAAATGCGCCACAATACCGCTCCAGCGCCTCACATAAGGCACTTGCCTCAGATTGTTGTGGGGTACTTCCCTTGCCGGCACTCTTGGTCCGCAAACTGAGTCGGAGCACACTCAAGGCTCGATTCTTCAAGGCTAGATTGCTACCAGACCAATGCACATGCAACCATGAATCAGACTGCCCAGTAGTGCGCCTTAGCCATGTCACCACACCGCCGACAGGGTCAATCAGATGTTTATATTTTGCTAAGGTATCTTGCGAGGATACTGCACGAACCCCGCCACTATTGCGTATGTGGGTTGGACTCGAATTGAGTATTACTGGAATAGGCCTGCGATCATTTCGATAGAGTGATTCATCACCACAGGTCTGACACTGCGGGCGACGGGCAATTGGGTGCAGACTGATTGAAAGATTAGCAACATCTAGGGTCAGTGCGTTTCGACTGATTGTGGCATTCTCTCGAACAACTAGCCATTTAACAATTTCAAGTGCAGCAATGCTGTAGACTGCTTCCAAAGTGGCAGGAGCCATCGCTTGAGGGCTAAGGTCTATATCGCCATCTGTGAAATTTCTCAGAAAATTATGGACTTCCTGATGGCCGCACAATCGATAAGCTAAACATGCCCAACATGGCCCTTTCCCATCCGCGTGAAAAACCGGACCAAGCATCGGCTGCAGCCCTCCGGCCCTAACCAACACCCATGGCACGCCAGAAGCAAGTTGCTGTTGATTCGTTTCATTGTGACGGTCATCGAGATAGTCGTCACAAATCACGATTCTAAGCGTGTCAGCTTGGTTTTTTTCCTTGGCAACCGATACACCCATCGCTTCAAGGCCTTGAGTAAGAACTTTCGATTCACCGATCAATGACACCCTGGAGGCTGAGAGTTTTTCTTCCGCAAATCGGGGGGATATGCCCAAAGAAGTCCAGAAGGCTACCAAATTCTTTTCCATACGATGATCGCCAGATACCACATAACCCTTGGAAGACAATGATATCAAGGCGGACTTGACTGATGATTCAGAATGCTCTCCCTGCAGAGCCTTCAAAATTTCCCGATATGATCTTAGGCCATCAAGCAGCGGTAGCAAATGCGGGTAAATTTGCCCATGGAGCAGTGTGTTGAAAGACTCCGAGATCAAAAAAACCTGTTTACTGTCTACTGCATAAAACCTGAAATGAGGGGCCAGCACCGGTCTTTCAATCAAACCAGTATCCGAAGCTGTCTTAAGAAAAACTTTTTGGCCAGTTGGCATTGGCTTCAATTTAACGAATAGAGTCCGGTTTGGCTACGAACGTATTGTCGAAAAAATTGGCATGACTCTTGCATACTTGCATAATCGAAACAGGTCAGGATCAATGCAGTCCTTGATTTATCAATGTCTCGATTTCAGCAGTGGCATTGGTGGCAGTGTCCTGAATGGTTGAGTGCAAGTCATCAATATTCTTAGCTCTACAGGCAGTTGCAATCATCAATTTTTTGGTATTCGAGGCAGAATCAAGTTCCCATTTTTCGTTGTCAATCAGCCCCAAAATGCCATGCAGGTTTCTCCATAACACTGTTGCTGCCTCCAAGTTCTGTGCTGTTTTGGCAGGGATCAAGCCCTTTTCTCCAGCCGTACGCAATACTGCCAAATTATCCGGAACAGCAAGCTGTGAAATATCAGAATGACTCAACTGTAAAATACGTACAAGACGTTGGATTTCTTGTATACCTGCGTGTGCGGTACTGGCAAGCACAGTGTCCGTTTCTTCGACGCTCGTCTGCATGTCCACCAGCGTTTTGACTGCATCTCTATTTGCTTGTGGATCACTAAGAATCTCGAGTTGGGCATGCTTGAGACGTTCATCGATGCCAGCCTCGCCGATTGAAAATACTGGCCGGACAGGGACAATATCAAGCAGCAAATTCGGCGAATTTTCAAATTGCGAGCCGATTGAGCTGCCATCCAATGTGCGTACGACCCATGGCTTGCGTTGTTGCCGAGCGATTCGGCCGATCAGCAGATTGTCCCGGGATAGTAACTGCAGCCCCTTTCGGAAACGATCGAACAGGGCTTCAATCGATGCGTCCGGCTCGCCCTCATAAATGAACAGCAAGTCCAATTCGGCATCAATCAATGCATCCCCTCCTCCCAAGTCACCCAGTAATGCAACCATGATTGCACCATCCATGCGTTGCAGTCGCTCATATTCATATACTGCGTACAATGTGGAATTGATCGTGGCTTCTGCTATGTTTGACAAGGCTTTGCCCGCTTCGACTGGAGTCAGATTGCCCAACACTACATGCATATACAGTTGAAAAACCTTGTGGTTCGACCATTCCCTGGCAGCCTCTATGACTTCCCTGGCACTTCGTGCAGGCAGGTCCGAGATTCTCGCCTTCATTTCATCTACATCCAGCTCATGCGTCCAATAGACACGGGACAGGCCTTGACGCGCGAGGTTTTCAGACTCTGCATCGGGTCCAAAGCCTTCGGGGAGATTTAGGTCCGTGAACTCACGAGTTAGCAATCCGTCAAGCAAGTGCGGGTTGCGGTCAGTCATGGCTGCCAGGCGTGGTGATGCCGCATGAATTTTTTCAAGCTCTTCAAACGCATCTGGACGAACTCGGTATGCGATGCTGTCGTAAACGCTCCAGTTGGTAATATCGGGATAGAAATGCTCTCTCCATTCGTCGACCAGCGGATCCATTTTTTGAAACCAGCGTTTGGGGGAAAAGACCAGATTTCCCATAGCCGAGTAGCTTCCCGGCAGTTGCGGAGCTTGTTCCGGTCCGCTGTATTGAAGAAGCGGGTAGAGACGTGTAGCAAAGATATGGTGATCAGCATGTCGCTGTGCGTTGTAATAGAACCAGTTGGACAACTTGTAGGCAATGCTCCACGAGTGTCTTGGCTGCACTGGCTCGTAGCGACCATTCGGCAGGCGGATTCGCTGTAGCCCGTAGTGCTGCATGTAATCTACCATTCTTAGCTGGACTATCCCAATGGCCGAAATGGCAGCAAAAGCCAACACGCCCATTGCTCCACCAACCCAATAGGCAAAAAAGTACCAAATAGCGGTCATTGTAATGTAGCGCCAGACCGGATTGGAGTGATGCCAGACCGCCAGGCGGCCCCGCTTCAATCGATCGCGTTCCGTGCGCCAGGTATCCATGTAGCTCCGCCCGACTGACCGGGGCAGATAATGCCAAAAACCCTGTCCCTTTGGTGCAGACACGGCATCCTTCGGTGTACCAATAAAGGTATGATGAACATAGACATGTTCGGTGACTTCTTGAGGAAAGGAAACGGAAGCCATGAGAAATTCTCCGATGCGACGTTCCAGTTTTGTTCGGCGATGAATCATGTCATGACCGGCATTCAGAGCCATTCGAGCCACGGCTCCCAGAGATAGAACAACTAGAACACTTTCCCAAGTGGCCAGATTTTGAGCGACGAAAACCTGCTGAAATACATAAATGAAGGCAACAAAATAGACTGTCACCCACATCCATACGGCCATGTTGAACCAAAAGAGCCGATTATCGGATTGATTTGGATTGGCGCTTTCAACATCTGTACCAAGCGTGGTATCAAGTTGATCTGCCAGTAGCAAAAACATGAACGGACCGACCAACCACCAGCCGCCATACATTGCAGCGGCAATAACAAATGGAAAAATTGCTACAGGAAGGAAGAATGGCAAGGCTTGCAACGACGAAAGCCTAACCGGTTCTCTTTCCCCGTTGCCACTGTCAACACTGAAACCGCTTTTTACTGTTCCAATTTCCGACATGGCCGGTAACGAAGAGGAATAAATTGCAAAATCAAGCGGAGATTAACTGTTCAGAACTGCCGGCTTACCCGATTAGCCAGTATAAACGCCAATCCCTGCAACTGCAATATACTCACGATAGAAACAGTCAATTCACCATTTTTTCCATGAGCGGCCAATCCTGCAGTGCGTGGACACCATCATCAAGGAAGCCTGTGTCATGAGTGATTTTTTGCGATGACTTGCAGAGGGCTGCAAGATACATGATCCGGTTTTCCAGCGTCTCCAGGGAATTCGCTTGGAAACCCGAGTCAGATTAAATAGCCGCATTTATTGAACCGGCTACCGGAATATGTTTACAAGGGTCCTGAAAGCCGGTCAACCTTTCGAAGGAAAGGGGTATGCGGACATCAAACTGTCCGCATACCAAACACGCAACATGTGTTAGCAACAACAGCGACCTGCTGCAATTGCTTCAAGCTGCTCTTCGTTAAGCTCCGTGACCGGAAGCGACAGGTGAAGAGTTTGAAAATCACTCTCGTGAACCTCAATGTTCATTTCTTCAGGCAAGTCAAGACCTAGTTCCGTAGAAATTGCACTCTTCGGGTTTGAAAGCAGCTCAGCGCGAAAAGACTCGTCGCCAATCGCCTTGTCAACGATCTGCTTGCGCATCTCTTCTCCTTGCTGCAAAGGGGTTTCCGCAATGGATTGCCAGTTAATAGACATAATCAAATATCCTCAATAGTTAATATTCCCTATACTTTACCCCCCCCCCCTCATTTTTTTCAACACTCATGACATAAAAAAAATGAAAAATATGTCCGGGATCAAAGACAATCCATCAGACAACAGTTCAATGATCGCTGGATAGGAGAATATTAACGCCAAAATTAGAGCTGCTGCCCTATGCTGTATAGACGCCATCTTCAGGGTAACTCATGACACAGGGAATGGTTAACGATAAATTCATTTGTCGTTAACAAGACCATTTAGCAGACAGAGTGAAAACGACCAGGAATGAAATAACCAAGATCTCAGTCCCGATATGCCAGAGAGCAAAGAGAAACCGCTGGGATGGCATTTGACTCACTCGCGGCGGTGAAGGGGTAAGGCCGCTGGGCGGTTGATAACTTAACTTGAATGGAATGGTATCACGGGCAAGCCATGGAAGAAAAGTCAATTGTGACGGACTTTTCCTCATGTTCTGCCGTCGGTACTGGTAGCGGGATACGTTGGCCGTCCGATGTATTCCGACCGACCGCACCGCAAGGACAACGAATCAGGCAGGCAAGCCTGACTTGCAGCCCAAACCTACTACCGTCGGCTGTTTCTCAGGCATCGCATGCCCGGTTTCCGGATGGATCCACCCTTACCGGCATATTTCCTGGTACTGTGCGATACATCACATGACTTTCCGGCAACCCGAAGAATCTTTATTTGAAGGAGATTCCGTAGCATGGCCGAACAAATACAGGATTCCGGCAACAATGCAGTGCTGGAATGCGCAAATATCCCGGAAACCTGACTGCTTCTCAGTCAATGTCTCGTCTACCGAAAACCGAAAATTCCTGTCTGCGCACTAGCGGATATTCTGCACTCATGTCGCTGATTCAGTTATTTCTCATGCCAGCGGCACCCGTCATGAATGCAAAACGAAAGCGTTGGCAGCTTAGACAGTGCAGACAGTCAGGATCATCACGATGCATCAGAATCAAGAGCATCGGTTATCGATGTCCCGGCCGGTTCAGAATTTGCCAACTTTCGTGCTTTTGGCTTTCGGTCTATTAGCATAATCAAGGGAGGAAGAAACAGAAAGTCGCAGATCAGGGCAAGGACAATCACGATCGCCGTCAATTGTCCCATCTGCCCGGTAGGCAGGAAACTGGAAAGCCCCAGAACCAGAAATCCAGCCGTCAATATGACAGTAGTCGAGTACAAGGCTCTCCCAACTGTCCGAAAAGCAAAACGTATTGAATCTTCGGGATCACAATGTAGATGCCGCCTAGCATGAAGGTACTTGCACAGGAAGTGGACCGAATCATCCACCACAATTCCTATTGTCATTGCCAATACCACTGAGAGAGCAAGTCCGACTTCGCCTACCATCATTCCCCATAACCCAAAGGCCATCAAGCCAGGTACAAAATTAGCAACCAGACTCATCAGGCCAATGCGGAGTGAGCGAAACGCAAAGACCAGAAGAACGGCAATACACAAAAAAGAGATTGCAGTACCGACCAGCATTGCCCGTATGTTTCTATCCCCTATATGGGCAAACATCAACGCCGGGCCCGAGCTATGAACCTTCGAAAAACTCGGTGCATTATCCTTCAGCCAGAACTTTGCCCGCGCATCCAGCCCCAGCAATTCATTTGTCGAGAGTGTTCGGGCGGTAACAGTCATGCGGGTTGCCGATCTGGCGGCATCGATACGATTGTTCAGGTCATGACCAAGGGGCAGTGAAAGTTCATAGAGAAGCAGGAACTGTGAAGCCAGATCACGGCTTTCAGGAATTCGGTACGCCTCCGGTTCTTCATCATGCAGGCTTTTGTTGAGTTTTCGGAAGGTATCGCTTATCACCAATACATGACGTGTTTCGGGCTGGGCGCGGAACCAGTCGGCAAATGTGGCAAGATCTTCTAGAAATACGGGATCAGTGATCTCCCCCGTGCCATTTGCAGCAATTGAATATTCGATCACGGTATTCCCACTCAAATTCTCATCCAGAAAATCAGTATCTTTTCGCAGTTGAACGCCTTCCTCAAAAAAATTTGTCACTACGTCATTCAGTTCGTTTTGAGGTATGGCGGCAGACAGTCCAACAACAACCAGGACAGACCCCCATAACAAGGCTGTCTTGTGTCGAATTGTCATCTCCGATATAGCGGCAATACCAAGTCGACCGCTACCGCTATGGCGTGGCTTGATTGGGAGCAATGAAAGCAACCCCGGCAGGAAAGAGACTGAAAGCAGGAATGAGATGATGGCGCCGATTGCAACCAGAGTGCCCAAGTGACGGTAAAGAGGCACTTCGGAAAAATTTATCATCAGGAAACCGATTGCCGTCGTCACGCTTGCCAGAAAAATGGGATGCAGATTGACTTCAATCGAGCGCATTACCGCATTCTCACGCGAATCTCCTGCCCCGATGCACTCCTGAACCGTAACCAGCATATGCAGGCAATTTGCCACAGCCAGTGTCAACACAATGACTGGCGTGGCTGATGTGGCTGATGATAATGGAATGCCAATCCATCCCGAAATCCCCATCGTAGCTACAGCCGACAAAATCACGACTGCACCGACAGACGCCACTGCCGCAAATCCGCGGGTGAAAAACCCGATGATCAAGGTCATGATAACCAGGGATGCGGGAAACACGTCACTCATAGTGGCAATCGTTGCCTCCGTGTATGTCTGGTTGAGGATGACTGTACCAACCAGCCGAAAGTCAATTCCCGAAAACCTTTCCTTGGCTTCAATAACCAGTCTTCGCGCATAATCGGCAACAGAAGCAATGCTTTCGGCATTGTTGCCATCGGGGAGTTTGATCGTAACGTTCACGGCGCTAACACCGCCGTCACGTGCGATAAGATTACCTGCCAGTCGCGGGTCCGCAAGAGCGGTATTGAGAACTTCCTGACGCTCGGCGGCATCACTAATCAGTTCAGGGTTCACGAGATCTTCTACAACGAGTTCATCTCCATCAGACGAGATGGTCTGGAAATTTGATATAGAGTCGACACGTGAAGCAAATGGTATCTGCCATGAACGCTCAGTCAACCAAAGAGCGGCGGCAAGCGCTTGTTCTGACACTGCATTGCGATCATCTGGCACTATCATGAAAAGTACATTATCGCTCTTTTCATAAGTGTCCTCGAGAAGATCAAAAGCCTGAAGCTCGGGGTTGCCCTTTTCGAAAAATGCCCGATAATCCGTGACAATCTTCAGTGACATGATACCGCTTGCTGCAACGGCTGAAGCAATTATTGCCGCCGCAATGATATAAATGCGGGCACGGACAACCCATTCACCAAACCATATCGTACAAGAAGGTGCTTGGGCAATAGGCTGTTTTCTCATAACGGAACGAATTCTTCGAGCAGGGTTCGTTAAATCCGGCATCAATAAAAATCCCGCTCAAGTGGCAGTACGAAGCGAAGTCAATACCCTGAACTACTGATACGGCATTCAGCGAGACTGTCCGTCGCTCTTTTCTTCATGCTAATCGGGCGAATGTGCATAAGGGACATCAGGCTAACTCCATAAGCAATTTGCTGCTTGCAGGCAGTCCTTGGGTCAACTGGATAAAAAACTGTCAAGAATTATTCTGAAGTCAGGCCATAACGAAAATAACCATATCGGCTTGTTCAGCAATGCTGGCATAAAGAATTTGTCGGTTTAAACTGGTTTTGACGAAAAACTGGACTGTCAGCAGCATTTCAGATCGCGGACTCGCAAGATTATAGCGTGATCCCTTTTGCGAACATGATCTGTTAACAACATATCGTTCGGCATCCTTTTGCACCTTAATGCAGCATTCGGTTCTTGAGCAAGTCAATCTAATGCTGCTGCTGAATGGTTTTCCAGGCCGTTCTAATTTCATGGGTTTTCTGGTTGGCAATCCGTACCATTTCTTCCGGCAATCCCTTCGAGACCAGTTTATCAGGATGATGCTGGCTCATTAGCCTGCGATAGGTTTTTTGTATTTCATGCAATGGAGTATCTTTGGTCACACCCAGTACCGTGTAAGGGTCAGGCTTGCTTGAAGCGCCGGCATGATCTCTCGAATAGCCGCCTCGCATGCCGGAGATCATGGCAACCAGCCTGCGAAGTTCATTTGGGGAAAAACCAAGTCTTGAAGCAATCTCCTGTAAAGCCGACTTTTCCATGTCATGGAGTCGGCCATCAGCGAGTGCCGATTCGATCTGTATTTCCAGAAAAAGCTGAATCAGCGTAGACCGGCGGTGGCACTCGTAACGGAACTGCTCCAATACTGCATCAACATCAAAACCCGGCTCCTTGCCTTGTTGAAACAGTTTCTTTGCCATTTCACGTTGACTGGCATCGAGAGACATTTCCGTCATCACGGTCATTGCCAGTTCAATTTCTTCCCGGGTAACCTTGCCATCGGCCTTGGATACATAGCCCATGATTGAGAAGGTCGCAGCAAAGAATGCCGCTTGAACCCGCTCCTTGTCTCCCGGAATCTGACTGGCACCACGCGCCTTCTTCTTGTCATACGAATGACCAAACGCTGCTCCAATCAGTGCCCCTATCGGTCCGCCAAGCATGAGACCGACCGTTCCGCCTACAACTTTTCCCCACCAGCTCATGAGTTATCCTACCGCCTGTAATTGAAAGATTGAAATGTTCAACAAGAATCTATGCATTGAAGTATATTCTAATCAAGACTGTCGAATTTCCAATTATCAATGTCATAAAACGCTATACTGATTTCACAATGTCCAAAAGCGGAAATTCGAGATGACGCAAGATTCATTCAGCATTCTGGTCACCGGTGGAACCGGCCTTATCGGCCAGGCGTTGATCCCGGCACTTGAAGCAAGTGGCCACAGGATTTCCGTGCTGACGCGCCGCCCGGATCGCTACCCCTCAACCCAGAATCAGCCGGGCCTTTTCTCTTCACTCGAACAAATCCCGGATAGCCACCCGGTAGATGCAGTCATCAATCTTGCGGGAGCCCCTATTGTCGGACCACGCTGGAGCAGTCGGCGAAAGCAGGTTCTCCGGGATAGCCGAATCGGACTTACCCGAAATCTTGTCAAGTGGATGGATGGCCGCCGGACACCTGCATCCGTGATGATCAGCGGTTCTGCGGTCGGATACTATGGGAACCGTGATGACGACATGCTGGTTGAATCAGAACCGCCCGGCGATGACTTTGGGGCGCTTTTATGCCGGGATTGGGAAAGTGAAACGCTAGCCCTGAAAAACATGGGGATCAGGGGTGCCGTCATTCGCACCGGGCTAGTGCTCAGTGGATCCGGAGGCATGCTGGCCCCCATGCTCCCAGGCTATAAAATGGGGCTCGGGGCCAGAATTGGAAACGGCA
Source organism: Gammaproteobacteria bacterium (assembly GCA_026709505.1). Taxonomy (GTDB): domain Bacteria; phylum Pseudomonadota; class Gammaproteobacteria; order Arenicellales; family Poriferihabitantaceae; genus Poriferihabitans. The sequence goes on from JAPOSW010000072.1 coordinate 110,464, forward strand.
AGCAATGGATGAGCTGGATTCACATTGAAGATCAAGTGAGGGCCATTTGCCACCTTCTTCAGAATCCGTCATCAAGCGGAGCGTATAACCTGACAGCTCCAGTGCCGGTTCACAACACGGAATTCAGCGACACTCTGGCCCGGGTCTTGAACCGACCCAGATTCCTTGCATTTCCGGCTCCGATGCTGAAACTCGCGCTTGGCGAAGCAGCTGTATTGCTGCTGGGCGGTCAGCGTGCCATTCCCGATAAACTCCAGCAAGAAGAGTTTCAGTTTCGCTTCAAGAAGCTTGAAGATGCACTCGCTCAAGTTGCCAAGCCATGAAGCGCCGGCTAGCATTCATTCACCAGTCTCAGGAAACAAGCAACGACCCACAGGCAAATGTCAAACCAACGTCGTAAACCCAGGCGACCGGCATCGACTCCGAGAAAAACTGCCGTAACGCTGCTTGGCAACATGACTGCAGTAGCCCTCGATACGGAAACTACAGGACTTGATACAGCCAAGGACAGAATAATCCAGGTTGGAGGAGTTCGCATAAACAGCGGCCTACTGGATGAGGAAGGCAACTGCAATCAACTCCTCAATCCCGGCATGCCGATCCCGGACATTTCCCGAAAGATTCACGGCATCTCTGATGAAGACGTCCGTGATTCTCCAAAATTTTCAGAGTTCGTTTCCCAGTTCCGCAACTGGCTTGGAAATTCGGTGGTTATTGGACACTCGATTGGTTTTGACCTGGCCATGTTCAAGCGCGAGTGCGATTTGGCCGGGCTCGATTGGGAAGTACCCAGGACCATCGATATTCGACACATGGTCGATATCCTGTCTCCCAATCTTCCGAATTACTCGCTGGAAACCCTGGCAAGCTGGCAGAACATTCAGGTCCATGATCGCCATGATGCACTGGCCGATGCCGAGATGACGGCAAAAGTGTTTATTGCACTGCTGCCCCTGCTTCGTGAACGAGGCATCCGCACTCTTGCCGAACTCGAAAATGCATGCAGGAAGGTGGACAGCCGGGCTGTCGATGAAATCAAGTCCGGATGGTACGATTTCCTCTATCAGGCGGGACAGGACCCCTTGCATCACTCTCCTGCCCGGATTGACAGTTATCCTTATCAGCACAAAGTCTCAGACATCATGTCTACCCCTCTGTTCTTTGCCGTGGTCGAAGATACCGTATCGCATGTACTGGACATTCTGATGGAGAAGAAAATCAGCAGTATCGTGGTGAAACCACCCGAATCCAGTTCCAGGCATGGAATCGTTACTGAGCGGGATATCCTGCGGGCCATCAATCGACATGGCATGGCCGCTCTGGACATGCCCATCAAGGATTTGGCTACTTTTCCGTTACGGACCGTCAAGCACAGCGAATTTCTGTTTCGCGCGATCGGCATGATGGACCGGCTCAGATTCAGGCATCTTGGCGTTGAAGGCCCCGACCAGCAAATCATCGGCATGCTGACCTCGCGCGATCTTGTCCGGCAGAAATCCACGGATGCCGTGAATATCGGAGATGCGGTTCTCCATGCAGAAACCGAGCAGGATCTGGCCAGTGCCTGGTCAAACCTCTCGCAGGTGGCTATTGGCCTCGATCGGGAAAACGTGGATGTGCGCAATATCGCAGCCATTATCTCGGAAGAGTTGAGGGCGATAACCCGTCAGGCTTGTGTCATGGCCGAGCAGGAAATGGTCAATAGCGGCTTGGGGCCTGCCCCTGTCCCTTACTGCATGCTGGTACTTGGGTCTGGAGGACGGGGTGAAAGCCTGCTGGCCATGGATCAGGACAATGCCATTGTCTATCTTGAAGGAGAACCGGGTTCCGAGACGGATCGGTGGTTTGAGAAACTCGGCCAGCGCGCATCGGAGCTTCTCAATACTGCCGGCGTGCCCTATTGCAAGGGGAACATCATGGCCAGCAACCCTGAATGGAGAATGGGCCTGCCACAATGGAAATCCATGATCGAGTCATGGATTTCCCGAACCCGTCCCGATGACCTGCTAAAGACAGACATTTTCTTTGATGCAGTTGCAGTGCACGGGGATGAGTCCCTCATGGAAGAGATCACGGGACATGCCTTTGAACTCGGGTCTGCATCAAGAAGCTTTCTATCGTTGATGGCTGCCAACGCTTCGAATGTGCATTCTCCACTTGCGATGTTCAAGCGATTCAGGCTTGTAGACGGACGCATGGACGTCAAGATGGGAGGGATACTGCCCATCTTCTCAGCCGCTCGCGTGGAATCCATTCGCAACAGGATCCTGCACAAGTCAACTCCGGAGCGGCTGAATGCCCTGCTTGAGCAGGGCAGGCCTGCGGAACTGATCGACAATCTCACCGAGGCTCACCGGATCATTCTGACAGCGATACTCAAGCAGCAGTTGTTCGATCTTGAGAACGGAATTTTTCTCTCGAACATGATCGCTCCTGACAAAATGAGGCCGGGGCTTCGGAACAATCTCCGCTGGGCTCTTGAACAGGTGCCTTCGGTCACCGACTTGCTGGGCGTGCCTGCCAAGTAGCTTGCAATGCCAAAATACGATTTCCAACTAACTGAAGAGAGCAACATGAAAAAAACTAACGGCCTTTTGACCCTGATTATGCTCTGCATGGCATTCACCGCTCATGCATCAACTCAAACATGGTCCGACACGCTGAAGGAACAACGCTGGGCAGAACAGGTTGTCGACACCCTTTTCGATGGGGAACCGGTTTGGCTTGAAGCAGGCGGCCATGAATTCTTAGGCATTGAAATGCAGGCGGCGGAAGGGAATACGGGACGTGCCGCAATCGTGCTGCATGGCATTGGAATACATCCTAACTGGGAGCAGGTAGTTCGCCCCCTGCGGGTTGGACTGGCTGAACACGGCTGGCATACTCTTTCAATTCAGATGCCAATACTGCTGAATGATGCCGACTCCTTTGACTATGCTCCGCTTCTTGACGAGGTGTCAGTCAGAATCAATGCCGCCATCGATTATCTCAACGAACATGGACAGCAGGAACTCGCCATCATCGCCCACAGCATGGGCGCCACAATGACCATGCGCTATACGGAAGATGTTCCGGATACGCCGATTCAAAGTCTCGTGCTGATTGGCATGCAGGGAGGCAGTGAAACGGTCTATGACAATGCCGAAGCGCTCAAGAATGTCCGTGTGCCGGTTCTGGATCTATATGGAAGCGAAGATCTGCCGGGAGTCATCGATTTCACTGACCGCAAAGCGCAGGCAGCAGGCAGCAATCCGGGGTTTAAGCAAGTCGAGGTTCTGGGTGCCAATCATTTTTTTGATGGCCTCGAAGATGAGCTGGTTGAAATAGTCAGCAAGTGGTTGGCAGATAGCCTATCCTGACAATCCACGGACTCGGACTAGCACTAGTCCCCAGTAAAGCATTCATGTTGGCGAGCAGTCCTTGCCTCGGTCTCGGTCTGACATGATGAACATGCCTTGAACTAGCGGTCAGCGAGCAAAGCCTTGAACTGGTGGTCGATTCCATTGATTTTCCCACAATTCTCTCCAAAACAAATCCTGCATGGCATTGGACGTCAATTCAAATCACCGGGAAATACCCCACAAGAATTTCACGATTCTGTCTCTGGCCGTTAGCCAGACCCTAAACTGGGCAGGACTTTTTTATGTATTTCCCGCCCTGTTGATCTTTTGGGAAACGGATCTAGGCTGGTCAAGAGTGGAGATTACCGGTGCACTGACCCTGGCAATTGTCATGTCGGGGCTGGGCTCCCCCATCTGCGGGAAATTGATTGATCTGGGACAAGGGCCGCTCATGATGACTTCCTGCATCCTGCTTGGTTCACTTGGCTTGTTTGGAGTATCAATCACCAACACTATCTTCGGGTTTTATTTCTTCTGGGCACTCATCGGCATCAGCTTTGCAGGTTGTCTGTACGACCCCTGCTTTGCCCTGATTACGAGAAGTCAAGGCCGTGATGCAAAACACAGTATCACCCGGATCACGATTATCGCCGGCTTCGCCGGAACACTGAGCTTCCCCTGCGCATATTTTCTGGCTGAAGCATTGGGGTGGCGAGAAGCGGTACGGATTTTCGCGGCATTCGTCCCGATTGCTTCTGCACCGATCGCCTGGGTAGCCGCCCGGCAGCTCGAAAAATACCGGCATGAAGAGAGCCCGATTGGCCATCCAGTGATGAAGATTCGCAGTGGCTTTATCAGTCCGATGTTTCTTTGCCTCGGCATTGGCTTTGCTTTTCTGGCCATTGTGCACGGTGCAGCGCTTCACCATTTTCTGCCTCTGGTAAAAGAGCGCAGCATTCCGGCTGGGACCGCTGTGTTTGCAGTATCCCTGATCGGGCCTATGCAAGTCGTGGGAAGACTGATTCTGTCATTTCTGAAAGACCGGATAACCCATCATGCCATCTCGATGAGCAGTTTTCTGATTATGGGTACATCAATGCTTGCGTTGCTCGCAATCTCATCAGCCCCTGAACTGATTTTCCTGTTTGTGGTAATGTTTGGAGGCGGGTACGGGCTGGTTAGCATCATTCGTCCGGTTATTGCCCGTGATATTCTGGGCGAAGCAAATTTTGGAGTGAATTATGGGGTCATTACCCTGATATACATGATGGGCTCCGCAGTTTCGCCATTTCTGGGATCACTGATTTGGGAATTTGGGGGGTATGACCTGCTCCTGTACTGGCTAATGGTATTTGCCGGTTTGGGAGTCTCCTTGTACGCTGTATCCTATTCAATAGCCAAACATCGGCATCCATCCATTCAAGATTAATCCTCACCCGGGTTGAACCATAATGAAAAGTCTGCTATTCGTTTTACTGATTACCCTCTGCTATTCGGGATACAACCTGCTTATCAAGGTTTCCATGTCGCATTCCGGATCCACTGTCATCTCACCGATCCTTGCTACCGTCTGCCTGCAGATTTCAGCATTGCTGGTATCGATAGCTTATCTGTTGACTGCGGTGAGAGCTTCCGTGTCTGTCTCTGATTTGCCGTTTGGAGCCTATGCCTGGGCGATCGGTGCGGGAATCTGTATCGGAATTGCCGAGATCCTGTATTTCTATCTTTTTCGGGGATTTGAGGGAGAAACACTCATTCAGGCAAGCACGGCAATTCCGATGGTGATTGGGGGCACGATCCTGATTACCATTCTGGTCTCAGTCTTCCTGTTTCGAGAATCGCTCAGTAACATCCAGTGGCTTGGAGTAGCATTGGCATTTGCGGGAATGGCTATTCTGGCTTTCAATTCGAATTGACCATGCACATCTGAAGACGGTGGATTGACCGGAAATCATCAGTGACAAAGCCAGAGTCCCCGGTTCTGCAACACGAATTCAGTCTGCTGCAGTCCCTTCAAGGCATTGATGTATTCCGGCATGCCAGCCTCAACCTCTATCACATACCAGTTTGAGAACGCAGTATCGCGAACGCTGCTTACTCCTGATTGGGATAACAGAAAATCGTGACCGGAGAAATCAGATTCTAGCGGATCAAGACCTATCACATACTCGGCCAACCCTTCCTGATTGATAAATGCTGTCGCATTCAGTTTGATCAGTTCCGCCTCTGTATAAGACTTGAAGAAAACCACCAGCAACTTGCCGATTGGTTCCAGCATCCCGCTGAATCCCACCAGAAACATGCAGGCAGCAAACCCGACATAGAAACTGAATCTTTTGATGGAAACGATCATATGGTCCCTCTTTGCAGGTAGAAGCCAAATTCTCCGGACTTGTCAAAGAACCACGTCGTATATCCCGCAACTTTATGAACCATCATGAAGCATGGACTTTACCTCAAGTTTCCCTGGAGGCAGTGTCTCCGCCAGGGTGATCCCATGCTAGCTGAATTGCCTGGATTGCCGCCTTGATTCACGAAAATGTGAGACTGGCCTAGCCATGGAAATACCATGGCTAGGCCATTAACGATCCATGCTGATGTGCCTCCATCTGGAAATTAGCGTGGGATGGTCCTGTGTCTCCGCACCGCGGAGATGGCGGTCAATATGGAAACCGATTTCATTTTAGGGGTCTTGTACCCAACATGTCTGATCTGGGAGCTTGAAACTTCACCATTTCGACCCCCAGCTACTCTGAAGTGCAACACACCGGAGAGGAGAGGAATTGGGGCCTAAAGTTTCGGCAATAAAATCCCGTTACAGTTCAGTCTGGCATGGTCAATGCTGATGCTCAAGTCGTCACTCGGCAAAAAAACTACAGTCAAGCCATCGAGGTATGCTTCGGTATCTTCCGGTTCCTGATTGGCATTACCCTGCACACTCCCATTTTCAATGTGTCTGCTGACAATGGGACCCCAGCCTATGACTGTTAGACGGTTTCCGGTTTCCTCCCAGCCCGGTATCAATATATCCTGTAGACCACTTGTATCCTTTTCATAGACCTCGAAACTCAGCTGTGCAAAACATCGACCTGACGAACACTGAACATCAATGTGAGGGGATCGGAAACCCAAGTCAGAATCCGTATTGTTCACCGTGCATTGGGAAGTGATATCTCCAGACCATTCACCATCCGGGACATGTGTCTGTTCGGACCGGGCTTGGCTGGCGAGCAACCCAGTCAAAAAGATGAGTACCACAACTATTTTATTCTTCATGATCTTGTTTACACTCCCTACGATTGGTGTTAGTTCATTAATTATAATTGGAAATTCTTGACTGGGTGCAAAAAACTTTCCCAAAAACCGTATAGATATCCTGAAATACTAAAGAAACCACGTTTCCAGATAAACCTGTATAGCCATTCATTGGCTGCGGATACGAAAACCCTGTTTGCTCCCTGAACATTGCCCTGTACTTATTAGCCTTGTACAAAATGCTCGTTTTTGAGAAAATTTGAAACCACCTCAAATCAGGACAGTCCATTCAATGAGTCGATCAACAGAACAACTTGAAGCCGTCAAGAACTCGACCGGCTTCATCGCCGCACTAGATCAAAGCGGGGGTAGCACACCTAAAGCATTATCGCTCTATGGGGTTGACGCAATCCAATACTCATCCGAGCAGGAAATGTTTGAAAAGGTTCACGAGATGCGAACTCGCATCATGACCAACCAGCATTTCACCCGCGACAGCATCATGGCCGCCATCCTGTTTGAAAACACCATGGATAGAACTGTTCTCGGCAAGCCAACCACTCGCTACCTGTGGGAAGACAAGGGCATCGTGCCCATCCTCAAGATTGATAAAGGCCTTGCTGATGTGGAAAACGACGTTCAAGTCATGAAGCCCATGCCTGATTTGGATGCCTTGCTCGACAAGGCCCTGGACAATGGCGTATTCGGAACCAAGATGCGGTCCGTAATCAAGAGCAATAACCAAAGAGGCATCGAAAATGTCGTTGCACAACAGTTTGAAATCGGGAACCTAATCCTGGGCAAGGGCCTGGTTCCAATCATCGAACCCGAAGTGGATATTCACTCGCCTGACAAACACGCTGCTGAAGACACGTTGCGCAGTCTTCTCCTGTCACATCTTGACTCTCTACCTGAAGGTCGGCAGGTTATCTTCAAATTGACACTGCCCGAAACCGCAAACTTCTACATGAAATGCATTGATCACCCGAACATTCTGAAAGTGGTCGCTCTTTCAGGCGGCTACTCCCGCGAGGAAGCAAATCGACGCCTGAGTGAAAACCTGGGCATGCAAGCGAGTTTTTCCAGGGCATTGACTGAAGGGTTGAGTGTTGCGCAAGACGATGCTGAATTCAGCCAGGTAATCCGACAGTCGATTGATTCAATCGTGACCGCATCCAGAACCTGACTGCTCACGGGAATTTTCGCCTTGAACTGAACCACTGCAATCTGTGGAACCAGGCCGCTTCCCGAGCAACTGAATAAACCGGGGCCTGACAAATTCTAGTTTTCCAGTATTCCAGTTGGGCTTTTGCGAGTGCATCCGACCACTATCGCCATGAATCCGACCTGTGGATAACTTTGCGGATAATTTTCTGCAAGTGATTGATTTTTAGGAATAGCGCCAGCCTTTACTGAAATTCATCATTTTCTGTTTTTTTGAATATTATCCTTTTATTTCAGATGGATATATACTATTTTCTTTTTTGAAGCGCAACTATCTTCGGTAATTTCTGTACCATCACATGCCTGTCATCATGCTGTGAATAAAATTAACAGGAAAACAGAAAGTTATTACTTATCATGAATTCGGATTCACAAAACCATGAGTTAAGTTCAGAGCAGTTTATCCCCTGTTCACTGATGAGAAGAGCGGCATCGATGGTTTATGATTTCATCCTGCTCGGATGTATCCTGTTCATCGCATGGTTGCCGATGCCGCTGATTTCAGCCCTTCTCGACCCTGTCGTTGATCGATTGATTCGGTCGATCTACTTGCTGGCTGTCTGCTTCTTTTATTTTGCCTGGCCCTGGTGTCGTGGAGGACAGACTCTGGGCATGCGATCATGGCACATACGCCTGATTGACTCGATGAACCCCGATCACTCCATCACACTGAAGCAGGCCTGGTTTCGATTTATGGGGTCAATGCTTTCCTGGGCAGCCTTGGGTGCCGGATTTCTCGTTGCGGGTTTTCACCCTCAAAAACTCGCGTGGCATGACCTGATGTCAGGCACCCGGCTAATTCGGCTAAGCGGTGGCTTTGGAAGATCGGCCCCGCATGAACAACAACATAAAGATCGCTGAAGCAGCGATAATCAGGGTCGGCACGGTCACCAGATTGAGAACAGTCCAGCCGACATGGAAGTGCAGATAGCCGGATATGGCAGCCGTTGTTGCAACCACGGAAAAAACCAGAAAATCATTAAGCCCCTGAACCATGCCCTTTTCGGAGGGTCGATGGACTTCCGTCAGCAGGGTTGTGCCCCCTACGAACAGAAAGTTCCACCCGAGACCAAGAGCAACAAGACCACCCAGATAATGCCAGTACGCGTCTCCGGAAACGCCCAAGCCGATGCTGATAAACAGTGCCGCAATACCCAACAGCATAATCCTCAGTACCCCAAAGCGATGGATCAAGTGACCGGTAAAGAAGGAGGGAGCAAACATGCCAACGATGTGCCACTGGATCACTACAGCGATCTGATCGAATGTCAGCTCTGAGGCCTGCATCGCAAGCGGCGTCGATACCATGAGCAGGTTCATGGTTCCGTAAGCGATCATTGCACAAAGAGCAGCTACAATAAATCCGGGTAAAATGATGACATGCGTCAAAGGTCGCCTGTCCTCAGTTTCAGTATTCTTCATAGGGATTGGAAGAGAGGAAAACGGCAATATGGCAAACACTAGCGCGGACATCACAATGATGCTTCCAAAGGCTACCGTAAACGGCGGCAACGATGATATCTGATTGGTGAACCTGGCAATTGAGGGGCCCAGGAATGCTGCTACCAGCCCCCCTGCCAATACCCAGGATATGGCACGGCTTCGATATTCATCGTTGACGACCTCGGCAGCTGCAAAACGTAGAAATTGCGCACTGGCCATTGAAAAGCCCTGAAATATTCCGGCCAGCGAAAACCAGAAGAAACTGCCGGTATAAATGCCCATGGCCGCCAGACTTCCACCCAGCAGACCGCTGGCTGCCCCGATGTAGAATCCCAGTTTCCTCCCGTATTTTTGCATGAACAGGGATATCGGGATCAGGCCAGCCATGACCGACATGTAGGTTATGCCCAGTGGCAAGGTCGAATAGATACTCTCGGTTGCAAGCGCGTATCCCACCAAGGCAGAACTGGTCATCGTCAGCGATGTGCTCGACATGATGAGCGCATTGCAAATTGCGAGAACCAGAATATTTTTGTACATCCCTTGCACCACCGTTTATCCGACCCGTTCAGACAAAGCCGGGACTGCTGTCAGATTCCTCAGTCTCGACATATTTACTGCGAGGATTATGGTAGCACATTTGACATTTTCAGCTTAATAGTGACCATGGCCATGACTTGCTCCCCAGCATTATTCTCAAGCCGGACCGCGCTTCAATACGTTCAGCCTGAATGGTTGTAGAGTATATCCCTATATCGGGCTGCTCCTCTCCTTGTTTGTCAATTCCCGAGTGCATTCCATCAATTGCGGTTGAATGACAGGCGAGCTGCGGTGAATGCGAGGCCAGGATGCCGGCCTGACCCCCCGGCATAATCTTCGCATTACTATTATTTCCTGAGAGTTCAGTTTGTATAATATCGTTTTGGCCTTGGCCAAACACTTGGGAAGCGTGTCCGTCAAAGCGGCACGGGCAGCAGGCATTCACTGCGAAAAAACTTATTCTTCATCATGCATATTCTGATAATCGAAGACAACGAGGAAATTGCTTCCTACATCGTCAACAAGCTGATCGAACACGGTCATCAGGCTGACCATGCCCTGCGCAGTGATGAAGGCGGTGAAATGGCGGCAAAGGGAAACTATCACGTGCTCGTTGTCGACAGGATGCTGCCGGGAATGGACGGACTGGAATTGATCAGGAAGCTTCGTGAGGATGGCATCCAGACACCGATTTTGATTCTGAGCTCGCTCGGGGACCTGGATAATCGGGTTCTGGGCCTCAACGCGGGCGGCGATGACTATCTGGGCAAGCCCTTTGCGTTTTCTGAACTGCTGGCGCGTCTGGAAGCACTCAATCGTCGACATCAGTCGGAAAACCAGGAAACGGTTCTCGTTGTCGGCGGTCTTAAAATGGACCTCTTGACCCGGGAAGTCTGGCGCGATGAGAAACCCATCGAACTTGAACCACGCTCTTTCAGTCTTCTGGAATGCTTCATGCGACACAGCAATCAGGTTGTGACTCGTGAGATGCTGCTGCAGCATGTCTGGGATTACAATTTCGATCCTCAAACCAATGTGGTGGATGTCCACATCAGCCGCCTTCGGAGCAAGATCGAAAAGGATTTCGACGTCCACATGCTTTTGACCATCAGGGGAGTCGGCTGGACATTGAGCGATGCTGAAAGCTGACAAGCCCTTCAAGAGTTATGCGTCCAAGCTGACCTTTGTATACATCATCATCTTCAGTATCTCGACACTGATCATTTTTTATTTTCTGTATGTTTTTTCTACCGCATACATGCAGCAACAGCTCGAGGATGCGGTCAATGCAGAAATTCAGGGTCTCGCCGAACATTACGATAAGGAAGGCATAGAGGGACTTCAGCGAGTCATCCTTTTTCGGGTCGAACGGTATGGCCGGGCAGACAATACACTCTACCTGCTAGTCAACCACAACACCACCCCGATTGTCGGGAATATTCTTGACTGGCCCTCCAACGCCAGGGAAAAAGGGAAATGGATCGAATTTTCCCTGCAATCGGATCTACCCGGCGGCGAGTCCTATCTGGCGCAAGCAAAAATCTTCAAGCTGCCCAAGCCCGGAGACCCTGATCGCCCATATGGGCTATTGGTCGGCAAAATTGTCCAGCCTCTGGTCGATATAAAACAGAGCATACAGGCTGCGATCGCATGGGGAATTGTGGTCATGATTCTGCTGAGCGCCCTGGGCGGAACACTGCTCGGCCGCAAGGCCACCAGGAAAATCGCCAGAATCAACCAAACTACCACCAGCATCATGTCCGGCAACATGTCTGAACGGGTGCCTCTTAGTCGCGAGGCCGACGAACTGGATCAAGTCGCAACAAACCTGAACCTAATGCTTGATCGAATCGAGACCTTGATGGAGGATATTCGGCGAGTGTCCGACAATATCGCGCACGATCTTCGAACCCCTCTGTCGCGTTTGCGCTATCGACTTGAAGAAAGCCTGAAAAAGTCCGACCCCGGATCCGAAGCAGCGGAAAACCTTGAACAATCCATCCAGGAGGCTGACTCTCTGCTTGCAACCTTCAATGCCCTGTTGAGAATTGCAAAAATCGAAGCCAGACAAGTTGAAGCCGGATTCTGCGAAATTGAAATCAGTACGCTTATCGAGGATATCGTTGATTTCTACGAACCCCTGGCAGAAGAGAAACAGCAAAGCCTTGAAGCTTCAATTGAGCCAGGCGTCAAGACGCACGGAGACCGCAACCTTCTGTTTCAGGCATTTGCCAACATTCTTGAAAATGCCATCAAATATACGCCGGAACATGGCAAGATTTCCATCTCGCTCAGGCTGTCGGAAAACCGGGTCACGGTGATCATCGCCGATAACGGACCCGGCATACCCGAAACCCAAAAAGAAGGCATTTTCGTTCGATTTTATCGTCTGGATCAAAGCCGCAACAGTCCAGGAAGCGGTCTTGGACTCAGCATGACAAAAGCCATAATCAACCTGCACAAGGGTTCAGTTGAACCGGAGAATAATGAACCCGGAATGCGCATGGTGGTGCGAATTCCGGTTCAAGCAACCCAGGCCCCGCTTGCTTGATAAAACGGCCCCGATGCCCGTGTCGTTTTGGCGGGACTGGGAAGCCGCCATGATCCGAACAAGCCCAATATGGCCATATCCGATTATTCGACAGGAATCGCCAATCCTTCGGTTCGGGCGGGCTGCGATGGTGTTGGCTCATCATTCACCAGTCCAGCATCATTGGTCGCCTGTTCTTCCTGATCAGTGAAATTCAAGTCAGACCAACCCGGGATCGAAGGTTGATCCAGAAAGTGAAAGGTCGTATACAGCGCTGCAATGCCTGTCACAATGACCGTGAGCAGTATCCAGAGAAACCAGCGGAACCGCCTTCTCCTCCTTGGCGGCATCGCACTTTGGGACGGGACATTGAGATTGTTCTTTGAGGCGATTCCAATATTTGTATCCGGCTCAAGGTTCAACCGATCAATAAAGACATCCGGATCAATTTTCAATAAACCACAGTAGGAGCGGATGTAGCCCTTGGTGTATGTATTGCCGGGCAACTGGTCATATTGATCGTTTTCAAGCGCTACGATATAGGGTAGCCCCAGCTTGAGCGAACTGGCGACATCCTCCCTCGAAAGCCGCTGGCTTTCTCGGCATTTGCGGAGGGTTTGTCCAGTTGACTGAGAGTCTTCGGTAGCAATATTCCCGTTTTCAGGCTTCATCTTCCATTGTGCAGTCTGTGCGTACTGAAAGTTTAACCCATCAGCGACTATTCCGTCAGGCAAATAAGCCAGACAATCAGAAATAGACAAAAGCCATCATTTGAGGTGATACTCCCAGCATATGACGACAATTTTGTTTTTCCCGGTTTTTGAAGCCAGAGTGCCCTTGAGCCATGACAAATTGTGTTGTAAAACGGATCATTGCACAATCTGGAGTATTTCCTGGGCGTTTTCCTGAGGAACGCTATCTCCGGGACTGACTCAAGACAAAGGCTTAGGTCCAGGGCAAAGGAAGCAGGGATTTGAGAATGGTTTCGCAGTCCCGGATATGTCGGGAATAATTGCTGCTCTCGTATAGAATAATCGGGAATTTGCCCTGTATTCGGGCAGCCGCAATAGCGAGAAATGCCAGACCATGAAACTTCTCGAAAACAGATCGTGACGATGTGCCGTCAAACGATTCCGGCGATACGACTCATGAATGCCCCAATTTGGGCATCCCCCCCACTCGCGTCAGATGTTGGAACCGAGTTTTTTCCGCCTTCCAGCATGAAGGCAGCCGAAAAAAGACAGTCTAGCGGCAGAAGCATCAATCAACAATGATTCATTTCGTCACCGGATGATCGCCGGACATCGCAAAATCAACTGCTGTTTCACGGAAAACCGTCTCGGCGAGACCGTGGTCAAATACTGGAAGCTCTCTCTGTAAATTTCAGGATTCCAGCACTTTCATGCTGAGCCGAACCTTGCCTTGCTTGTCGATTTCAAGAACCTTGACTCGGACTATGTCACCTTCTGAAAGCACATCGCTTACCTCGTTGACCCGCTTGTTCGAGATTTGCGAAATATGCACCAATCCATCCCGGCCGGGCAGAATATTGACATAAGCGCCGTAGCCCATAATGCGGACCACCTTGCCTTCGTAAATTGAATTGACTTCGACATCGGCCGTGATTTGCTCAATACGCCTTATGGCTTCCTGAGCGGCCGCATTGTCTGTAGAGGCAAGCTTGACCGTGCCATCGTCGTCAATATCAATATTTACGCCTGTTTCCTCACAGATTGACCGGATAACACTGCCGCCCTTGCCGATGACGTCACGGATTTTTTCCGGCTTGATGTGAATAGTCATGATGCGAGGGGCATATTCCGACATCTCCCCGGCAGAATTAATGGCCTTGTTCATTTCGCCGAGAATGTGCAGCCGCCCCGATTTTGCCTGATCCAGCGCCTTGGACATGATTTCTTCCGTAATTCCATCAATCTTGATATCCATTTGCAGAGCGGTAATGCCATCTGCCGTACCAGCGACTTTAAAGTCCATATCGCCAAGATGATCCTCATCTCCCAGAATATCGGTCAATACTGCAAACTCCTCCCCCTCCTTGATGAGGCCCATGGCAACTCCAGCAACAGCACCTTTGGTGCTGACTCCGGCCTGCATCAATGCGAGCGAAGTACCGCATACCGTTGCCATGGAACTTGATCCATTCGATTCGGTAATCTCCGAAACAACCCGGATGGTGTAGGGAAACTGTTCCTGGCTTGGCAATATTGCCTTGATGCCTCGCTTGGCCAATCGTCCATGACCGATTTCCCGGCGCTTGGGGGAACCGACGCGACCGGTCTCTCCAACACAGTAAGGCGGGAAGTTATAATGCAGCATGAAACTATCGCGATAATCTCCTTCCAGGGCATCAATCAGCTGTGCATCCCGGTCTGTACCCAGAGTTACCACAACGATGGCTTGTGTCTCCCCGCGGGTAAATACCACAGAACCGTGAGTTCTTGGCAGCAATCCGGTTTCGATACTGATCGGTCGAACGGTTTCGATATCCCTACCATCGATTCGGGGTTTGCCGGAGAGGATCAGGTGTCGAACATGTTTTTTCTCGAGTGTCTTGAATGCAGCCAGGACATCGGATTCCGATGGCTGATCCGTTTCTGGATTCACCAGTTCGGTCAGCACTTGATCCCTGACGCCAGACAGTGCGGCAAGTCGCTCTGTCTTGTCCGCAATTGCATAGGCATCAGCAATTGATGACGCGGCCAGTTCCCTGACCCTATCCGCGATACCTTCATCTTTTGTGACTGCTTGCCAGTTCCAGGGTTCCTTGCCAGCCTCTCGACCGAGTTCCCGAATGGCCTGAATGGCAGCCAACCCTTCATGATGCCCAAACATGACGGCGCCGAGCATGACTTCCTCTGAGAGGATGTTTGCTTCCGATTCGACCATCAGGACGGCATTTTCTGTTCCGGCGACCACCAGATCCAGATCGGATTCCTTTTGCACTGTCGAATGCCGGGGGTTTAGCACGTACTCTCCATTCACGTAACCGACCCGTGCAGCCGCAATTGGACCATTGAACGGAATGCCGGATATCTCCAATGCAGCAGAGGTGCCCAGCATGGCAACTATATCAGGGTTGATTTCCGGGTCCAGTGACAATACGGTTATGATAATCTGAACCTCATTCAAAAACCCATCCGGAAAGAGAGGCCGGATGGGACGATCAATCAGCCGACAGGTCAAGATTGCGTTTTCCGAGGGGCGCCCTTCCCGCTTGAAGAAGCCGCCGGGAATTTTGCCAGCCGCATATGTGCGTTCTTCATAATCTACGGTGAGCGGGAAAAAATCCTGCCCGGGGGACTGTTCTTTTCGGCCTACTACGGTCGACATCACGACAGTATCGCCCATGCTTGCTATGACCGCACCCTGCGCTTGCCGGGCAATTGCGCCCGTTTCCAGACGCACTTCGTGGTGACCATACTGAAAGGTCTTAATAATTTTGTTCAAGGTTTTTTCTCAGGATATGATGGAAAGAAGGCTATTTGCGCAAGCCCAGTTTTTTGATGAGCGCTCGATAGCGTTCTAGATCGTTTTTTCGAAGATAATCCAGCATCTTGCGGCGGTGGTTGACCATTTTGAGCAATCCACGCCTGGAATGATCGTCATGGGCATGAATCTTGAAGTGGCCAGCCAAGTCCTTAATCCTTGCTGTTATCAGGGCGATCTGTACTTCCGGCGATCCGGTATCTCCATCGCCATGCTGGTGATCCTTAATTACGGCAGCCTTATCTTGAGCAGTCAATGCCATTGTTTCGAAAATGTCGGGTTAGGCCCAGAGTGCACTCTGGAATAGTGAAAAGATCGACAGATTTGCCGAGAACCCATTCAAGGATTTGAACTCGACGGCTTTGTCAGGGTTTCATATTGTATCCACGATTTGCTTTATTTCAACTATTTTTGCAACATAATTGCGAGAACAGTGCCGGCCAATGAAGCGCTGGAAATTAGGCATCGAGGGACCTGTTGGCGGAATTTTTCACAGTCCCTCAACCATGTTCTGCATTTCCAGTGGCCAGCCATCAAGCGCAGCCGTGCAGTTTTCCGCATCAGGTCTTCATTCTGTCGTCGTCAAATGGCCTGTCGACTGCCTGTTATTCGCTCATGCCGTAATCGCTGCGTTCTTTCTGACCTGCTTCAAGAGTGGAAATGTGCTGCGGGGCTGTGCAGTGCAAAACGGAACATTCCATGACTCTTGGCAACATTGGCTGACTCGTCAAATTTATGCTTGAGCGCAGATTCGCAGATAGCTGGCAATCACATGCCTGAATCCATGCTCGATACATTCAACGATCAGAGCGTGGCCAATCGAAACCTCGAGAATACTGCCTATGGCAAGAAATTCAGACAGGTTTTCCAGGTTCAGATCATGCCCCGCATTGACTCCGATGTTGGCCAACCGGGCTGCCTGTACAGCGTCGCAATAGGCAGATAGCACCGCAGAGTGGCTCTTTCCCCGATAGCTGCTGGCATAGAGCTCCGTATACAGCTCGATTCGATCAGTGCCAATTTTCGATGCAGCCTCAACCTGCAATGGATCCGGGTCCACAAACAAGGAAGACCGGATACCTGCACTGCGCAGCCGGTCCAGCACCGGCGCCAGTATTGAAGACGAATTCTCAATATCCCATCCATGATCAGAAGTAATCTGATCCACGGTGTCAGGAACCAATGTGCATTGATCCGGCTTGACTTCACAGACCAGATCGAGAAAATCCTGGGATGGATACCCCTCTATGTTGAATTCGACCTGTTCTCGAGGCCTGCAGATTTCTGCGAGTGCATAGACATCTGAACGCCGTGTATGACGCTCATCCTGTCTTGGGTGGACCGTTATCCCGCCTGCTCCCAGCGCTATGAATCGCTGAGCGAATCCTGTGACGCTCGGATAATCCCTGCCCCGCGAATTTCTGAGCAATGCAATCTTGTTTAAATTTACGCTAAGCCGGGTCATCAGCATGCAACAAGTCGAGTTCCATGAATTCCGAGGTTTTCCAGTCCGGTGCAAAGCCCAGTATTTTTGTTGTATTTCCCATGTTTGGATTGAACAGCCGATTGTGCCAAAATGCGGCCTGATATTTCGGCTCTGCTTCGGGAATGTCCCTTATTCTGCAATCAATAGCATAACGCTGATTGCCCTGCTCAAAAATCAAGCAGCCCTCGCCGATCCTTGCTGCTCGCTCGACAAAAGCACTCCCTGCAGGGTAGACTGCCATCATCTCGCCAGAGAACTCTTCAGGAACTTGATAGTAGTACTCCGACAACAGCTTGATTGCCTGCTGATAGCGATCTGCAGGATCCTGGGTTTTCTGATAGATATACTTGAATTGCCGAGTCAGGTCAGCACTTTCGGATTTAGACAGAACCACGGTCACATCTCCGACATCCTGGCTGTTTACGACCAAGCGCGGACGCATGCCGCACGATGGCCTGCCCTGGTCCTTTCGAACCGAGTATTGTCGGATTCTACATTGCCAGCGAATAAACTGCCTGCTCAATTCGTCTGGATTCATGATGGTCCACGATTATCGATCACGGCAATGCCCGCCAAGGCAATGGCCGTTGACGGCACGTATCCAGCTTCACGCTCGCTCGGAGTTCGGAAAATGATTCAAAATTTTGAATAGGCACGCATCAAGTCAACCATTGGATGGGACTTCGACATTTGAAACTTGACCAGCAATTCGCGAGCGATCATGTCACGATCCTGCTGGTTGTCAGGCAATTCAATGTCTTGCGGTATGGTCACCCAGCCATTGATGTTTCGATCGAATACGGCTGCGCTGCCCTCTTCATATCCCATGTGAACATCCTCAAGCCAATTCAGGTCGGACCAGCCCATGATCTCCATGTACTTCTTGAGAAAAGGTGGACATCGATCCATGTCCGGAACCAGATTTACATCGTATCGATATCCGATATGCTGCCCGATATCCTTCTCTCGGTCGGAATCGAGCCCGTCTGATTCAAGATACTTGTTAATATTTTCTGTCACGGGTTGTTCCTCCCCTAGAAGCGTGTCATGTCAGGATGGCCAACGGTATGCTGGGTTCCGGCAAGCGGAACCTGTGCGAGCGCCGAGGCTTCCATCGTCAATGCCGCCAAGTCTTCCGGTTCAAGAGAGTGGATATTGGTTTTTCCGCATGCACGGGCAAGCATCTGCGCTTCAATCGTCAGGGTGTGCAAAAAGTTGTAGACCCGTTCTGCGGCATCGTCGGGATTCAGCCGTTTCCGCAATTCCGGATCCTGTGTGGCAACCCCGACCGGGCATCGTCCCGTATGGCAATGATAGCAATAGCCCGCTTCAACGCCCATTTCCCTTTCAAAGTCAGCTTCCGGAATAGCCTTGTTGCAGTTAAGTGCCATCAGGACCGAGTGCCCGATTGCAACTGCATCCGCCCCGAGCGCCAGTGCTTTGGCAACATCACCGCCATTTCGAATGCCGCCAGCATAAACCAGGGAAATATCGCCGGATTGGCCCACATCTTCAAGTGCTCGTCGCGCCTGGCGGATTGCCGCGATTCCGGGTACGCCCGTCTCCTCTGTCGCCAGGTGAGGACCGGCACCGGTGCCTCCCTCCATGCCGTCAATATAGATCGAATCAGGTCCCGTCTTGGCTGCCATGCGCACATCATCGTAGACCCTTGCCGCACCCAGCTTCAGCTGAATGGGCACCTCTCCATTGGTTGCCTCGCGAATCTCGTTTATCTTGAGAGCCAGGTCATCCGGACCCAGCCAGTCAGGATGACGTGCCGGAGAGCGCTGGTCAATCCCGGCTGGCAGTGAGCGCATTTCGGCAACCTGATCGGTAACCTTCTGGCCCATGAGGTGCCCGCCCAGTCCGACCTTGCACCCCTGGCCAATAAAAAACTCTACGCAGTCTGCAAGCCTGAGGTGGTTGGGATTGAATCCATAGCGCGACTGAATGCATTGATACATCCATTTTTCAGAATAACGCCGCTCATCGGGAATCATGCCACCCTCCCCCGAACATGTCGCGGTACCGGCCATGGTCGCACCCCTGGCCAAGGCAGTTTTCGCTTCGTAGGAAAGAGCGCCGAAGCTCATGCCGGTGACATAGACCGGGATATCAAGCACCAATGGACGCTTGGCTTTGGGGCCGATCACGGTCTCGGTCAGGCATTTTTCACGATATCCTTCAATGACAAACCGCGTAAGCGTTCCCGGCAAAAAGGTCAAATCGTCCCAGGTCGGGATTTTCTTGAAGAGGGAAAAGCCCCGCATCCTGTACCGGCCAAGTTCTGACTTGATGTGAATGTCATCGATCACCTCGGGCTGAAAGATGAAGCTTCTGCCGAGGCGGTTGACGTCTCTACTGAGTTTCGACATGAATTTTTCCTCTTGGGCGATTTTGATCAAAGAACCAGCTTTTTCTCAGCCGGCTCGAGATTGTCGTAATTCCATAACTGCTTTCCGGCTATGAACTTCTTCATGTTGGGAATGCCGCAAGCCGGCTCAATATCGTACATGCCGAGCTTGCCGGCCAGCCATCGGAGCTCGTTGTCAGTCATCTCGCCGGGTACGCAGTCAACCCCGAGGTCCTCGACTTCACCACCAACGTAGATAGTTCCGTCATACATCGAATCACCAAGATTCTTGCCGGCATCTCCGCAAATAATCATGCGTCCCCGCTGCATCATGAAACCGGAAAATGCCCCGCTTCGGCCGCCGACGATAATGGTTCCGCCTTTCTGATCGATGCCAGTTCTGGATCCGACATCGCCTCGGCAAACCAGGTCACCGCCGCGCATGGCGGCTCCGAATGTAGAACCGGCGTTTTGCTCAATGAGGACGGTGCCAGCCATCATGTTTTCGGCACAGGACCAGCCGACCCGGCCACTGATGTGTATATTTGGACCGTCGATCAACCCACACCCAAAATAACCGAGACTGCCGGCAAAATTCAGTTTCAGGCGATTGAGAATACCCACGCCCAAACCATGCCTGGCCTTGGGGTTGTTGACGGTAATCGAACCGACGCCCTGCTGCATCAACTCGCGGATTTTCAGGTTGACCTCGCTTGACGACATGGATTCTGCATCGAATTCCTCATGATTGTCAAAATCAACCTCGAACGACCAGGGGTAGGTATAGTTCTCTTCCTCGCTGGCGCTGAAAAACCGTTGCTGGGTCCGGCCGGACAACTGCTCGGTATGCAGTCCCATGTCATGGGACTTGTGCATTATGCCTGCCATACTTTTACCTCCCCGTGATAAGGGTCCCAAGTCTCGATTTCATTTGGGAAAATGCTGCGGATTGCGACTTCTTCGGAGGCCAAGCCCACGAAGGCATCGCTTTCGTAAAGAACCATTGGCTTGGCCGCCATGACATCCTTGGCCATGCCCAGTTGATCGGAAGTGGCAACCAGATAAGTAAACACGCCATCAAGTTCATCAACCGAGCGAACCATTGCCGACTCAAGGTCCTCATTGTCCGCCATGCGATCAGCAATAAACACCGCAATCAATTCCGAGTCGCAGTTCGACATGAAGCGATGTCCGCGTCTCTCCATTTCCCGCCGCAGAGTCCAGTAGTTCGTCAGTTGACCATTGTGGACGACCGATACATCGCTGAAGGGATAGGCCCAGTAGGGATGCGCAGATCGTATATCGACATCCGACTCGGTGGCCATGCGCGTGTGACCGATCGCATGCGTACCCTGAAAACCACGCAGCGAATACTGATCGGACACGGTTTCAGCATCACCCAAATCCTTGATTAGTTCGAGCGCCTTGCCGATCGAGAGAATTTCGATGCCATCGATGTCCTCCATGTAGTCGGCGAGCGTGCGCATATCGCCATCGAACCGAAATAAATAGCGCCATGAGTAATCTGTTGCCGAGTCAGCCTCTTCAATGATCGCGCCAAGTTCGGACAGTCTTGCATCGGTTTGCTGTTTGCGCTTTCGAATGACGTCCTGCATTCCGAAACCCTTGTTCATGTCCTCCTGTTCCGCAGCCTTGAAGCGCAATACATGTTTCTCGGGGGAAGCATTGCCATACAATGCAAACCCCGTCGAATCGGGCCCCCGATGCTTCAGCGACTGGAGCATGGACGTCATTTCTGCGCCAATGTCCGAGCTGTTTCCGCGGTGTATCAATCCCGCAATACCGCACATAGTGTTGTCCTCAATCAGTGATCATAATGGTTGCTGTTGTACCGGTCTAATCGGTCGTCCGGCATCGAATGCACAATTTCCCAATGCCGGCTCAAGGCAGACAATCCAGATAGGTGTCCATATCCCAGTCGGTTACCGTTGACATGAATTTCTCCCATTCATCATTCTTGTACCAGTGATAAACCTTGTACATCTCACCGGGCAAGGCCGACTTGATGACTTCATCCTGTTCGAGCCGGGCCAATGCATCGCCCAATGACATCGGCAGCTTCTTGACCTGCTTGCCGGCTTCCATGGCCTCGTAGATATTTCGTTCTTCCGGCTCGCCCGGATCAAGGTTGTTGCTGATGCCATCATCAAACGCCTTGAGCAGGGCTGCACCCATCAAATACGGATTCACCATGGAATCAACGGCTCGATATTCAAAACGTCCTGGTGCGGAGACCCGCATGCCGGTGGTGCGGTTTTGATAGCCCCAGTCTGCGAATACCGGAGCCCAGAATCCGGTGTCCCACAAGCGGCGATAGGAATTTACGGTCGAGCAGCCAATTGCGGTCAGTGCTCCCAGGTGAGCCATGACCCCACCCACGGCCTGCAGCCCAACCTTGCCGGGCTTTTGCGGGTCGTCAGTATCGGGCATAAAGGTGTTTTTACCGCCATCCAGATAGCGGAAGTTGTCCTCCAGTCCCGGCAGCGACTGCATGCCAAGCGGGTTGACCTTTTCGGCACCGCCGGTCCACAGCGACAGGTTGTGATGACATCCTGATGCGGATACTCCCATGAATGGCTTGCACATGAAACAGGCGATGAGGCCGTGCTCGCGCGCTACCTGCGCACAGATTTGCCGATAGGTCGACAAGCGGTCGGCATTGCGCAGCACATCGTCGAACTGCCAGTTCAATTCCAGCTGGCCCGGGGCATCCTCATGGTCCCCCTGAATCATGTCAAGACCCATTTTCCGGGCATAGGTGATCGCCTGCATGGACACCGGGCGCAAGGATTCAAACTGATCGATGTGATAACAGTATGGATTCGAATAGCCTCCATCCGGTCTACCGTCTGCGCCGCGCTTCAACCACATCATTTCAGGTTCAGTGCCGGCACGCAAATGCAGCCCGTCGTGCTTGGCCTTGAATTCCTCGTGAATGATGCGCAGATTGCCGCGACAATCCGATTCGAGATGACCGCCCGGATTCCCCCTCTCTTCGCGGTTTCTGAAACAGGTACAGTAAACACGGGCAACGCGCTTGTCCCACGGCAATTGGCAGAAGGTTTCCGGGTCGGGGATTCCCACCAGTTCGGCAGCTTCTGGACCATATCCAATATAGTTGCCGTGACGATCAATGAAAAGGTTGGCGGTCGAACCATAGACCAGCTGGAATCCCTTTTCGGCCGACCGCTCCCAGTGATCGGCAGGAATACCCTTGCCGACAATGCGTCCGGTCACGGAAATAAACTGGTAGTAGATGTATTCGATTCCCAGCTCGCTGATTTTTTCACGAACCTGCTTGACGAGGTCAGCCCGGCCCGCCTGGTTGACATGACGTTCCAGATCGGTTGAATCCTGTGATTTTGAATTTTCGGCCATCAGATTACTCCATTAGCAATGGGTTGGTAGTTTGAACTAAGGTCAGCAAGGACGTAATGATAACAGTTGAAGCGGGCAAATCAACTCCATGGAAATGGGCTGTTGGAAACTGGATGCAGCTTTCCTTCAGAATATCTTGAAAAACGAAACGGCTTCATTAATTCGCTCTCCTCGCCCAGCAGCTCTTCAGCAGCCAGTTTTCCAACCCCAATCATCTTGTATCCGTGATTGGAGTCGGCAAGGAAGTAGCAGTTCTCCCGAAAGGTATCAAAGACCGGGAAGCTATCCGGGGTGAAAGCGCCAATACCACCAGATGGAACATTGCGATATTTCGGAGTCTGCCCCTCGAATCGGCGCTGACAGTGAGCCAATGCAGAGGTCCACATGTGGACGAAGTCATCACCCACGATGAAGTCCGGGGAATCGACGCCGTAGGGATCAACCTGCACATCGTCGGGACTGGTCTGAACCTTGTAAGGTGCCGCACCTCCCTGAATGCCGTTAAAATGGAAGTCGGGCTTGTAGTAGATTCCCCACATCTGACCAGTAATCAGGCTTCCATCAACATCCGAGTACAACGGCTGATCCGAGTCGACATGAATGACCGGCGGGAAATCTCCGTTGTTGGTTTTCTGTATTTCGGGATCTATGCCCAACGTCCCTTCCTGCAATGACCAGTAAACCCACATCGGAATATCCTTGTGCACAGTGCCGTTTGACCGAATATCGACCGTTGCAGGCAGCTCGAGCATGTCCCAGATGGTTTTCGCCCATGGACCGGCAGCCACGATCAACTGCTGGCATTCAATGTCGCCCTTGTTGGTATTTACAGTTTTTATTGCACCGGATCCATTGGCTGACTCGAATCCGGTTACCGAAACCCCGGTCAGAATCCTGGCTCCCAGTGCTTCGGCTTTGCCTGCCAGGCCATATAGAGAACGGGTGTTGTTGGCATATCCGCCTTTTTTCTCATGCAGGACCGAGGTGATCCCCTTGGCCTGCCAGTCGTCGAACAGGCCCTTCATGTAGTCCATCGAGGCTTTTTTTCCGTCGACGAAAACGGACTCATAGCCGATATTCTGCTGTTGTTCGGCAATGGACGCGACGTCTTCAAACATGCAGTCCGGACTGATTTGCATATATCCAACCGGATGATAGCTGAAGGCTTCCATGTCGCTTTCCCACACCTCAACGCACTGGGCCATGAGTTCACGCATGGCCGGTTGGAAGTAGTTGTTGCGGACTACTCCGCAAGCAATGCCGGAGGCACCGGCACCGATCGCGGTCTTGTCCACCACCAGTATGCTCTTGCTGTCTGCCTGCCCTCGCGCCGCCAGTTTTGCGGCAAGGTGATAAGCCGTGCTAAGGCCATGAATGCCTGCACCGATGATCAGATAATCGACTTTGGAAGGAATAGCCATGGTTTAACCTCTACATGCCAGAAGCAATCAGCCTGGATTTAATATGGTTCAAATCAACGCAGGGCATATTAGCAAATTACAACTTGCGTTAGTATCACTTTGTATGATTTGTGTTCCTTTGCTGTTGCTATTGCGAAATTGCACATGAAAACGAACCCTGATCGATATAAAATCGTCTTGAATTTATTCCAATGGTACTTTTCTGGTATGATATAACTTCTTTCGAGCGTACCAATTTGCCACCATTCACCTGTTTTTTTGATTCGCCATGTGTCGAGACGGCCGCGCAAGCAATACGATCGCGCAAGCAATACGATGATTGGTTCCAGTGCGAAACTGAAACAGGCTCTCTTCTCAAGCTATGAGTGACCAAAGTATAAAATCCAGTACTGGCGCTTCGGGAATATTCAACATAATCCGAAACCAGATCGTCAATGGCGAGTATGCCTTTAACGAGAAGCTGCCGCCCGAGAGGGCCCTCGCAACAATCTATGGGGTCGCAAGAGGCACGGTTCGTGCGGCGCTCGAACAGCTGCAGTCGGCGAACATGGTTCGCAAGAAGTTCGGCAGTGGCACGTTTGTCACTTACGACTCGCGTTTTGATCAAATGGATATTCCAAAGGAGACCAGCCCGCTTGAGTTGATCGAGACCAGAATAGCGATTGAAACGCATATCGTACGCCTAGTGATTTCCAATGCAACCACCAGGGATCTGGGCAGGCTGGAAAACGCACTCAGGTCAGTACAAAAATATCGCCAGAACCCGGATCGCTTTTCAATGGCTGACGAGGCATTTCACATGACCTTGGCAGAGTGCACAAAAAACCCCCTGATCATCTGGATCTACCAGCGGATTAACGATATTCGCTCTCATGAGCAATGGGTTGAGCACAAGTCGGGAATTCTAACCCCGAAAAAAATCGCAAGCTACAACGAGCAGCATTCCAAGCTGGTGCGCCTCATTGCCAGGCGTGACATGGACCGTGCTGTAACGCAGATGGTTCAGCATCTGCATCAAGCCAAGAAGGACATACTGGAATCCATGGCCGAAGGAGAAATCCTGTGCGAGTGAACCGGCATCAGCAGCTGGCGTGAACCGATGCCGGCGATACTGATTCCGGTCTCGCAATCAACCTGGCATCATTGCGTTGGGTTCCGATACAAAAAAGGTTCCGAAACCATGAGCACATGGTTTCGGAACCGGGATATCCAGGAAGCCGCTAGTTGTTGCCGTTATGCTCTTTTTCTACGGCATTTTCTGCCTTGAGAGAGACAAACAGCGGGACAATGCACAGTATGCACATCACCCAAAACCAGAGGTGCACGCCTCCGGATCCAGCGAATGTGAATATCACTGTTGCAGTATCCCACGCTTCTACGGGGCTTGAATTAATCATGATGGAACTCTCCAGTTAAATGTATGTAGTTTGAAATAGACAATCAATGAATGCTCTTGATTTCTTCCGGGTAGGCCACTGCATTGATTTCCTTGTCCATGCCGGCTTCCTGTACTGGCTCGCTGGCTCGCAGGATGCCCATTTTATGGAAAATCCAGGATACCGCATATCCGGGAATGAACCCTAGGAGGAACATCACGATGACGCCGACAAACTGGCCCATGAAAGTGATCGCTGGAATTTCCTCGCTTGGACCGGGGTAGCCACCCATGAATATTCCGACAGCGAGAAGTCCCCATATGCCGCATACGCCATGCACGGACACCGCGCCGACAGCGTCGTCAATTCCGAGGCGCTCGAAAATTCCAGCTGCCCATGGACCCAGGATACCGCCAGCAAAGGCGACTACGAAAGCCAGGCCCGGATACCACAGATCCAGCCCTGCTGCTGCGGATATGACTCCGCAGAGAGCGCCCGACATCATCCAGAACGGATCACGCGTCATGGCATAACAGCCGATAATGCCGCCGGCGACTGCCATCAGGGTATTGAAGCAGATCGCCGAAAGCGTGGTTGGCTGACCGTAGATGTTTGCCCATTGAGTCGCGGACCAGCTGAGCTCCGTGCCCGGAAAGATTAGGCAGGCGCCCAGGAACCCGAAAAAGCCCACAACAATCAGCATCAAGCCGGTTGCAGTCATGGGCAAGCTGTGGCCCCGAATCCGATTCGGTGAACCGTCCGGATTGTATTTGCCAACTCTCGGACCAAGATTGATCAGTACGCCAAGTGCAAAGAACCCGGAAATCATGTGTACCACTCCGGAGGCGCCAAAATCATGATAGCCCCAGTCGGTGACCATCCAACCCGCATAATGCCATCCCCACGCAGCGGACAGAATCCAGACTACTGATCCCAGCAACACCGCAAGCACGATGAACGAGGCCATTCGAATGCGTTCAATGACGGAACCGGACATGATCGAGGCCGTGGTACAGGCAAACAGGGTAAATGCTCCCCAGAAAACCCCGGTTGCGTTATCCGCCAGGTTTGGTCCCATGCTATCGCTCCACGGTACTCCGCCAGCTCCAGCTTCAAAATCCGGAACGAACCCGTTGTACATGGCCAGGTAAATCCACCATCCGAACATGAAGAAAGTTGGGATCATGAAGGCAAATGCCAATATGTTTTTTGTTCCCGATGCCAGCACATGCTTGACCCTGGAAGCACCCATTTCGTACATCAGGAAGCCAGCATGAATCAGGATCATGATGGCGGTAGCCCAGTAGTAATAGACTTCAAGGTTCAACAGGTTGGCACGAGTCGTCGCTGCGTACAGTTCTTCAGGACTCATAACAATCGCTACTCCAAATACTCGAGTTGATACGTGACATTATCAATGCCGGTCTTTCGACAAGACCGATCAGTCGAAACCGTACCGAGCGATCCTGTTAAAAGCGATTCCCCAAGCAGACATGAAACGTCAACCTTACCCACCGGGTTTCGGCATTCGTTGAGCAGATGCCGCAACGGGAACCATTCCAATTAGTAAAATAATTTTACTGTAAAGAAAAAGAGAATATAGAAGTTTATTCAATTCAGCCAGACGATATTCTTTAATTCAATCGTTTTACTGTTTGCTACGGATGGATTGTCCTGTTTTGGTACAGATATTTTATGATCTGCAAGTCTTCTGTTCGAATGGAACAACTTTATGCGAAACTGGATTCTCGGTTTTGCTGGGCATTGTCTTGCATTGAAAAAGTTGCTGTTGCCCGGACGGGTGTGCTTGATCAGGCCATCCATCAAGCAAACGAAAAAAATGCTTTGGGTTATAATCTGCCCGACAAAAACAGCAAGCCCAGAGTGCATAGTGCGGGCGATTACACTTGGACCACCATTAATTTTCAGCAAGACTCATGACAAACCTCAATCGCGCAATTGTTCTTATTTCCCTTCTTGTCACCCCGGGTATCGTCTGGGCGACACACAATTCAGCAGAGTCCATTGAAGCCCGGGTTGCTCCGATCGGCTCAATCAATTTCGGCAGTGCGACAACAGCAAGCGTCGAAACGACAACGGAAAGTAGTGAAGGAAGCATCATGGACGGACCTGCAGTTTATGCTTTGAGCTGTGCCAGCTGCCATGATGCCGGAGTCGCGGGTGCACCGATAACCGGCAAAGCTGAAGACTGGACCGGGCGGCTTGATGCCGGCATGGAGACCCTGGTTGGGCACGCGATCAATGGTTTTCAGGGAAGCAAGGGCGTCATGCCGGCAAAAGGCGGCAACGTCAGTTTAAGCGATGAAGAGGTGACCGAAGCTGTCAGGTACATGGTCAGTTTGCTGGATGCTGATAGTGCAGAATCCGATTCTGATGCGGCCATGAGCGATCCGGTACAAGCCGATGGCACCATACAAGTTGCCAGTGGCAGTGCCAGCGGAGACTATGTTCTCAATGCTGAAGTCGCCAAGCAGGTTTATGCCAGCTACTGTACCGTCTGCCATGGAGCTGGCGTTGCGGGAGCACCGGTGACCGGCGACAAGGCAAGCTGGGAGCCTCGTCTTGCTCAGGGAATGGAAGTACTCCTTGATCATGCGGTCAATGGCTTTCAGGGCAGTGCGGGAGTCATGCCAGCCAAGGGCGGGTTCACGAACTTGAGCGATGAAGAGGTCGCTCAGGCCGTATACTACATGGTCGAGCAGCTGAAGTAATCCCCAGCCATCATTGCTGCTGCATGTGAGTGACATTCTGATCTGGTTTCCCTCAATCGAAAACCATGCTCAACATGACCAACCCTGCTTCTGTCTTGCTGCGTGAAACACGCGATGGGATATGCACGCTGACCCTCAATCGCCCACAAAGTTTCAATGCCCTGTCCGAAGAGCTTCTGGCCAATCTACTGGATACGCTGGATCAAATTGCGAGCGACCGGACGGTTCGTGTAGTCGTCATTGCCGGCGCGGGTTCGGCATTTTGTGCCGGTCATGATCTAAAGGAAATGCAGCAGGACTCTGATCAGGCACGACATCAGAGCAAGTTCGGCAAAAGTGGCGAGACCATGATGAAAATCACCGACCTGCCACAGCCAGTGATCGCCAGAGTTCATGGGACGGCCACCGCTGCAGGCTGCCAGCTCGTTGCTACCTGTGATCTGGCCGTTGCCTCCAGTAATGCCCGATTTGCGGTATCGGGCATCAAGCTTGGACTGTTCTGCTCAACGCCTGCTGTTGCCCTGTCCCGAAACATTTCGCGCAAGCGGGCCATGGAAATGCTATTGACGGGAGACTTCATTGATGCTGAGACCGCACTGGATTTCGGTCTGATCAATCAGGTTGTGGAGCTCGATAGTCTGGATCAATCCGTTGACTTGCTGGCCAGAAAAATCGCCGCTCACCCACCCCGAGTCGTGAGTCTTGGCAAGACATCGTTTTATGAGCAGATCGAGCAAGATACCAAGGCGGCATATGAACGAACATCACGGGTTATTTCCGGCAACATGATGCTCGAGGAGACTACGGAAGGCATCAACGCATTTCTCGAAAAAAGGGATCCTTACTGGAGGTCGAACAAAACATGAAGAACTATCGTCTTTGCATCATGCCGGGAGATGGCATTGGACCTGAAATCATGAAAGAAGGCATTAAGGCCCTAAAGGTCATTGAAGCGCGAAATGACGTGAATTTTGAATTGACGGAGATGCCGTTTGGGGCCGGAGCTTGGTTTGAATTCGGGACATGCTGTCCGGATGAGACCTGGAATAGCTGCGACCGGGCGGATGCGATAGTCAAGGGCACCGTTGGGCTCAGTCACGAAGAATCCCGCAAAATTCCGATTGATGAACAACCGGAACGCAGCGCCCTTCTGCCAATGCGAAGACGTTATGACACGTTTGCGAATTTCCGGCCGGTTTACTTGCCCAAGGCGTTCAGCCATTTCTCGCCACTCAAGCCTGAAATCATTGGAGACGGGATTGACATCATGATTATCCGTGAGCTTGTCGGCGGCATCTACTTTGGGGAGAAGGAAGTTGGCACCAATGATCAGGGGCTGCGCTATGCACGTGAAGTACTCGAGTATGACGAACGCCTAATCCAGAGAACCGTCAAGGTGGCTTTTGAAACTGCAATGAAGCGTCGCAGGAAACTCCACAACATTCATAAAAGCAATGTGCTCAAGTCCAGCATCCTGTGGACCGACATCATTATGGAAATGGCCGAGGACTTTCCGGAGGTGGAGGTTCAACACATGCTTGTTGATGCCGCGGCCACCGCCCTTTGCCTGAATCCAGCACAGTTTGACGTTATGGTGATGGAGAACATGTTCGGGGACATTTTAAGCGACCAGGCAGGCGGGATACTGGGCTCGCTTGGATTGATGCCCTCTGCATGCCTGGGGCCTAAAAAGGCCTATTATGAGCCTTCGCACGGGTCGGCTCCTGATATCGCAGGCAAGAATATCGCCAACCCGTATTCCATGATCGGTTCCTTTGCCATGATGCTGGACATGAGTTTCGGAATGCGGGAGGAAGCCGGCAATTTATGGAACGCCATGGAATCCGTGTTTGCCGAGGGATACACAACGGGTGATTTATCCCGTGGCGGAGACAATATCCGAATTGTCAGTACCGAGGAATTTGGGGACCGAGTCGCTGAAACGCTGGATTCCTGATTGCATGTGGTTCCATGCAGGTCGACTTACTCTATCCCCGACAGGCTGTTCAAACCCCATCATTCCGGTGGACGGTAATGCCAGAGAGTGATCAGCTAGCCCATGGGGTGTTGGAGCCTGCAAGCCGTGAACTCAGTGGTCGCACGGTCCTTGTCACGGGAGCAGGCAGTGATTTAGGTGCCACCTGTTGTCTGAGTTTAGCCAAGTTAGGTGCCGACTTGCTGCTGCTGGATCGCAAAAAGCGACTGATGGAAGAAGTATGTCAACAGGTTGACGACTATCTGGAATCAGACCCCGCAATAATCGAATTCGAACTCAGCAAGGCTGGAGAGGCTGACTGCCAGATTCTCGCCGAAGGGCTTGCCGGTTTAACCCGGGCACTGGATGGCGTGGTGCATTGCGGACTGGCCGCATGGCCGCTCGCCCCGGTCATGAACAGCAAGGTCGAGCACTGGCATCAAATTCATGATCGCGAGGCGGTCCGGCCTATGGTTTTGATTCGATCCCTGTATCCGCTCCTGAAGGAATCAGGCAGTGCATCTGTTGTCTTTTGCACGATGAGTGCTGGCCGTCAGGGCCGTGCAAACTGGGGGGCGGTAGGTTCGGCCTTTGCATCACTGGAAAATATCAGTGAAACGCTGGCCACGGAATGGGGGGCACACAACATCCGCGTGAATACGGTCGATATCTCAAGCATTCCCTCGGCTCTCAGGACCCGCTATTATCCCGGGGAAGTGAACCAGAAACCCGAATCAGGGGAAGATCATGGACTGGCGCGAGCTCTGGGCGATTTGCTTCGTTCCGATTCCACAACAAGCGGTCAGCGAATGACTCTGTAAACCTGAAGGCCAAAACCGTTTAATGCCCGGACCCGCCCAGAACCGGAAGGGCTTTATTTATTTCGAGAAAAAACTGCTACACTTCTCGCCAACACTCTCAACATAATAACTGACAACATCAACCCTATAAGCGACCAACCTTATTGCACGATCCGGAGAATAATCATGGCTCAAGCACAAACATCAAATCAGAAAGCATCCCAACACAAGAGCTTTGAAACAGATTACGAAATTGGACAGCACAACATCCAGCCATTTGGCCTTGATATACACAATCCGGTTTTCTTGATATCGGGATTGGTGATTATCGCTTTTGTACTTCTGGCACTTGCCAATCAGGAAGCATCAGCCGGGTTTTTTGGTTGGCTCCGACCATTTCTGACTCGGGAATTCGACTGGTTTCTGGTCATTTCAGTTGACATTATGCTGGTGTTTTGCCTCGTGCTCATTTTCCTGCCGGTGGGAAAAGTCCGAATTGGCGGAAAGGATGCCAAGCCGGATTATTCCCTGTCCGGCTGGATCGCGATGATGTTCGCAGCCGGAATCGGCATCGGGCTATTGTTCTTCGGCGTCCTGGAACCCACGTACTTCAACTTCTCGGAAGGTGGAAATGCACGACCCCTGAACATCGACATCAATCAGCCCGGCAATGAATACATCGGCATTGTGGGAACCATCCATCACTGGGGACTCGGCGGCTGGTGTGTCTATGCTGTAGTTGGCTTGACACTGGCTATCTTTGCCTACAACAAGAACATGCCGATGACTCTTCGTTCAGCGTTCTACCCTATTTTGGGAGAGCGAGTCTGGGGATGGTGGGGCCATGTAATCGATACGCTTGCAGTATTTGCAACGCTGTTTGGCCTGACCACATCACTTGGCCTGGGCGCACAGCAGGTGGCCTTTGGCATCAACGCAATTTTCGGGATCGAGACTTCCAATACATTGGTTGTCGTGTTGATTATCGGCATCACTGCCATTGCACTGGGTTCGGTTCTCCTGGGCATGGATAAAGGGGTCAAGCGGCTCTCCGAAATCAACATGGTCATGGCCGTCATTCTGTTCTTTTTTGTATTCTTCGTGACCGGCGCAGTCCTGGCAATAACCCGCTATTTCAATGTTCTGGCCGATTACTTTCTACTGCTGCCTGCTCTGTCCAATCCATTTGGGCGCGAAGACACCAGCTACTTTCATGGCTGGACAACCTTCTACTGGGCATGGTGGATCGCATGGTCGCCTTTCGTCGGCATGTTCATCGCGCGGATATCGAAAGGACGCACGGTGCGTGAATTCGTTTTGTGCGCCCTGATTGCTCCAACCCTGGTTTGCGCGCTCTGGATGTCAACATTCGGCGGCGCTGCTATCGACATGCTGAATGCCGGCGGCGCAGAGGGCGTTCGCGCCACGGTAATCGACAGTTACAAACCGGAAGGAGCACTGTTTGGATTCCTGCAGGAATTGCCGCTCTACAGCATTGTCGCCCCGGTTGCCCTGGTGTTGATCATCATCTTCTTCGTCACTTCATCCGATAGCGGCAGCCTCGTGATCGATACCATTACCGCCGGAGGCAAGATGAACGCCCCCGTGTCCCAGCGAGTATTCTGGTGCACGCTTGAAGGCCTGGTGGCAATCGCCTTGCTGCTTGGTGGCGGTCTATCGGCTCTTCAAGGAGCCGCAGTCTCCACCGGCATTCCCTTCACGATCGTGGTGTTGCTCATGTGCTGGTGCGTCTACAAGGCGCTGCAGACAGAAGAACGATAATGAACCCCCATTCAAAACCATGAGGGTTGAAGCTGGATAATTGATGGATAACCCTCCCGGGAGCGGAAATGAATAGGCCATGTGCGTTTCATTGGAAACGTGCTTCACAAGCGGGCCGTGTTTTGATCGGTCAATCACGGAGGATTGACCTACCGCTCGCTGAATCCCGACTCCTTGCAGCTCGACCTGTCTATTCCAGCATTGATTCATAAAGGCGAATCGGCCACTCGTTTCCTATGCCGAGATCCGGTCGAAACATTTTCTTGTTTGAGGCTATCCTTCAATCGAGCCACTTTCTTGCGATCAAGTTCAACCCAGTTGCCGACTCTTAAATTACGGGGCAACTGAATGTCTCCGTACCTTATCCGATTAAGTCGACTGACTGTGCATCCTACCGATTCCCACAGGCGGCGAACTTCACGATACCGGCCTTCGCCTACGACTGCTGAATACCATGTATTTCGCCCTTCCCCGCGAATTCGCTTGACGCGAAGAAATTTGGCCTTTCTGCCGTCTATTTTTCGTCCCTTGAGCAACAGGTCGATTTTTGATGCGGAAATATTTCCATAGACCCGACACAGATATTCCCGTTCGATATTGGACGATGGGTGCATCAGGGCTTGCGCCAAATCACCATCGTCAGTAACGAGCAGCAGACCGCGCGTGTTGATATCCAGACGCCCAACCGTTACCCATCGCCCCTGCTTTATTTTCGGAAAGTTCCTGAACACGGAAGGACGACCCTGTGGATCATTGCGAGTGCAGATTTCTCCCTCGGGCTTGTTGTACAGAATTACCCGGGGGCGGGATGACTTGTCAGTTCGGGAGATTCTCCCCCGAATTGGAGATCCGTCAATTCGGATGCGGTTTCCAGAGGTGACCCTGATGCCGGGCGTGGCAATCTTGCCGTCAACAGTAATCCTGCCATCTGCGATCCATGAATCGATCCGGCGCCTTGATCCGACCCCGATTCTCGATAAATATTTCTGCAGCCTCTCGGTGCTTGCACCGTCTGGCATCAGTCGGACGGTACTTTCATGTCATCCTGTGACTTGTCATGGCCTGTGGACTCGGGTTCACCAACCAGTGCTTTCAAAACCTGCTCTTCAAGAATATCCTGTTGTGGGTCCGCCGCCGATCCATCGAGGGCCAACTGCAGGTCCTGCGGCAATGGCGAATCAATTTCCCGGGCAATGTCTGCAAAATCCCTTTGCTCCATCAGCGGTGGCAAATCACTGAGCGAGTTCAAGTTGAAATAGGCCAGAAATGCCGGCGTCGTCGCAAACAATGCAGGACGTCCGGGCACCTCCCGGGTTCCGACTTGCTTGATCCATTCTCGCTCGAGCAAACGCTGCATGATTTCCGCACTCACCGATACGCCACGAATATCCTCGATATCCCCGCGCGTTACTGGCTGGCGATATGCGATGATTGACAATGTTTCCAGCTGTGCTCGAGACAAGCGAGGCGGTCGGCCGATCTGCAGTTTGCGGATCCATGCCGCATAGCGTGCCTTGGTTTGATAGCGATATCCATGGCCAATTTTCTGAAGCTCAACAGCACGATTTTCACACTCCTGCCCAAGTTGCTGAATAGCCTCCTTGATATCCTCGCTTCGCGGAGCAGCCTCTTCACCAAACACGGCCTGAATTTTCGATATGCTCAGCGGGGCGTCGGAAACCATCAACAGTGCTTCTATTATGTTCTTCAGTTCCTGATTCATTGGCACTGTGTCCTATCACTGCCTTGTTGAGATAAGTTGTCCATGCACTCAGTTCGCTTCACGTTCTTTGCTTCGAAGATAAATGGGAGAAAAGGCTTCGTTCTGGATAACATTGACCGCTTGCTCTCTGACCAGTTCCAGAAGTGCGAGAAAGCAGACGACAGCCCCCTGGCGGCCTTCCGAGGGATCAAACAGGGCTTCAAACCGCATCGACCTTGTGCTATCGATTCTCTCGAGAATGAGCCCCATTCTCTCGCGAACCGATAATTCCTCCCGGTCGACCACAAGCTGTCGGTTGAATTCCGTACGCTCGACCACATTCCTGAATGCAACGGTCAAGTCATTCAGGCTTGCCTGACCCAGAACCGGCGGCATTTCATCTTCAAATGCGCAAGGGACAAGATACAAGTCCCTCTCGACTCGTGGCAAGGAATCGATATCCTGTGCTGCCTGGCTGAATCGCTCGTATTCCTGAAGCCTGCGAACCAGTTCGAGCCTCGGGTCCTCTTCCTCTTCCTGCTCGTCTTCGGTTGACCGCGGCAACAGCATTCTTGATTTTATTTCTGCAAGCATTGCCGCCATCACCAGATATTCCGAGGCCAAATCCAGCCGCATCGTTCGCATCAGATCCACATACTCCATGTACTGCTGCGTGATCAGTGCTACCGGTATGTCCAGAATCTCGATGTTCTGCTTGCGTATCAGATGCATCAGCAGATCCAGGGGACCCTGGAACGTCTCCAGAAAGACCTCAAGCGCATCGTGGGATATGAACAGCTCTTCAGGAATGTTCTCGTATTTTTTCCCGTGCACAAGAATGGGCGCTTTCGCCGGACCCGTATTCTCTACAGCCTTGAGATGAACCGTCTTTTCGTCTGGGTCTTTTGTCTTGTCCATAGCCTGTGCTGTTCCTACAGGTACTTGGTTCCCACGGCCGAGCGGACAATATCCATGGTCTGGTCAGCTACGCGGCTCGCCTTCCTGTTGCCCTCAACAATTATCTCCTTAACCAGGCCGGGACTTTTAACATAGGGTTCTGCACGATCTCCGATCATCTCCTGTTCCTCAAGGATCCTGTCTATCAATGGCTGCTTACATTGTACACAACCAAACGATGCGGCTCGGCACCCTGATTGTACCCATTCACGTGTATCGGAGTCACTGTAGATTTGGTGAAGAGGCCAGACTGGACACTTTTCAGGGTCTCCGGGATCGGTCAGCCTTGCTCTCGCTGGATCGGTGGGCATTGCCCGGACAGACTGTTCAATACGTTTCGGGTCATCCCTCATTGCGATGATGTTGTTATACGATTTCGACATTTTTTGCCCATCGAGCCCCGGAGTTTTGGCCGCCTCCGTCAGTAATGCTTCCGGCTCCGGCAGCAATGCCTTTCCCCTGCCTTCGAGATATCCAGTCAACAGTTGTTTTTGATCATTGTCAAGCTGATCATGATTCCTGATCATTGCCTCGGCATGTTCATGCGCTTTTCGGTCACCCTGTTCCGTATATTTTCTTCTGTACCTTCGGAGCTGAGTTGAATCCTTCTTGCCGATCAAGGATATTGCCCGATCCAGTTCGCGCTCGTAATCCGGACCTTTCCCAAAAAATGAGTTGAATCTTCGGGCAATCTCGCGTGTCAGTTCTACATGGGGAACCTGATCCTCTCCGACCGGTACATATGCAGCCCGGTACATCAATATGTCCGCGGACTGCAACAGGGGGTAACCCAGAAATCCATAGGTCGAAAGATCCTTGTCTGCAAGCCTTTGCTGCTGTTCCTTGAAACTTGGCACCCTTTCCAGCCAGCCGAGCGGAGTCACCATCGAGAGCAGCAGATGCAGTTCGGCATGCTGAAGCAGACTGGACTGAATGAACAAAGTGGCTTTTTCCGGATCAACGCCGGCAGCGAGCCAATCGACCACCATATCCCATACATGCTCGCTCATGCTTTCCGGATTTTCGTAGGTGGTGGTCAGAGCATGCCAATCGGCAACGAAGAAGAAGCAGTCGTAGTCTTCCTGCATCCTGACCCAATTTTTGAGCACTCCATGATAGTGGCCCAGATGGAGTTTGCCGGTTGGCCGCATGCCGGACAGGGTGCGGGTATTTTCCGTAGCATTGGACATCACGGTTTGTTCCTCATGTTCAGGCTATGCAGCCGGTTGAAAAACTTCCGTATCGCCTTTTCCATGGCGCAATACACGCGGCGTTCCACCCACCATGTCTATGACTGAGGTGGGTTCAGCATCGCAGGGTCCGGCATCAATTACCAGGTCAACCTGGTTCTCGAGACGCTCGCGGATGTCGACAGGGTCGTTCATCGGGTAAATATCACCTGGCAAGATCAACGTTGAACTCATCAGCGGCACCTGCAAATGCCCAAGCAGTGCCGAGACCACGGCATCGTCGGGGACCCGTAGACCAATGGTTTTCCGTTTCGGGTTTTGCAGTCGTCTCGGAACTTCACGAGATGCCTTCAAAATAAAAGTGTAGGGACCGGGAGTAAAGTGCTTAAGGAGCCGATAGGTTGCGTTGTCAATTTTCGCATAAAGACTGAGTTCCGAAAGATCCTTGCAGATCAGGGTAAAGTTACGGGTATCGTCAAGCCTGCGAATTTTTCGGATCCGCTGCATCGCTTCCTTGTTGCCGATTTCACATCCAAGTGCATAACTCGAGTCAGTCGGGTAGGCGATGACCCCGCCAGCATTGATGATTTTGACGGCTTCGCGGATCAGGCGCGGCTGGGGGCTGGTCTTGTGAATTGAAAAGAACTGAGACATTTACATCCTATCCTGTGGCTGTGTTGCGGGTGATTGTTCATGCTGTCGATCCGACCTGTTTTTTCGACCCTTTCGTTTCGACCTGGTTTTTCCAGAGTCTGGAAGTTGATCAATCATCGACATGCGTTTTTTTGAGTTGGCCTTCTGTATTTCGGTCCACCATTTCGCGCATGCCAGGTCAATCTCGCCAACCTTTGACCTCAATGCCAGAAAATCGTAAGCAGCCCGGAAGCGCCGATCTGTCATGATGGCTCCAATATCCCGTTTGTGGCGGCGTTCCAGCCTCGCCTGCATCCTCCAGATTTCTTGAACTATGTCTCGAACCCTCAATGGAATGACCAGCAGTTCCGGGCTTTTCACTAGACAGTCGGACACCGCAGAGTCATGCGCATCATATGCTCGAAGACCTTTTGCTCTGTACCGGAGCAGTGATTGTTGATACTCATTCCAGAAAACGACTGAAATGAAGAAGCTGTCGATGACTGGCAGCCCTTCACGAACGCGCCTGTCGGTATTCCTCAATGCCTGTCGCACAAAGCTCTTGAACGAGTCCGAGCTGCTGCCCTTGCAGCCAGATGCGACATGTGAAAACAGCATTTTACCTAACGGGGTCTTGAATATTTGATCCCAGGATTCCTCGGCAGCACCCTGATTGAAAAACTTGATCACTTCATCATAGAGCCTGGAACTATTCAAACCCTCCACCCATGCAGCGTGCTGTTGAATCTCCTCTTCCATCTCGCACTCGAGATCGAAACCGAGTTTTGCCTTGAACCGAATCGCGCGGATTATTCTTGCCGGATCTTCAAGGAAGCGTTGCTGGGGGTTGCCGATCATGCGCAATTGCTGTTGTTGAATGTCCCGAATGCCTCCGAGATAGTCGATCACCTGTTCTTCCACAGGATCGTAGTAAAGCGAATTGATGGTGAAATCCCTTCGCATGACGTCTTCCTCCCTCGCGCCATAGATATTTTCGCCATGGAGCGCCCTGCGTTTTTTTCCGTATTTTGGAAATACCCTGGACATCCATGAACCGGATGATTCAGGATTTGCCCTGTAGGTAGTGACTTCAATATAGTCCATATATCTCCGACCTCTCTGGCGGACATGAACGATTTTGAAGCGGCGTCCAATAATGCGGGAACGGGGAAAGATTTTGCAGACTTGATTGGGCAAAGCGTCGGTAGCCACATCAAAGTCCTTGGGCTTTAGTCCGAGTATGAGATCACGAACGCAACCGCCAACCAGCAATCCATCATACCCGTGAGATTTCAGGTTCCGAACAGTCTCAAGCGAGTCCGGACTGATGTCGGATTGACCAAAGCCCAGCTCATGCGAGCGATAGTATTCTGCCTCCAAATGACAGGTCCAGTATCCTTAGCTGACCGAATGCAAATTCAAAACTTCATGATTTGCAAAGGGACAGACTCCAGCCTCTGAATTGAAGTTTCAGAGCTCTATGCTGATTTTGACTTCTTCCGATCAACTGCTTTCCAGGCAGCCGGTAATGCAATCATTGCCAGAATGATCTTGGCAAGGTCACCGAGCAGGAACGGCGTCAGGCCCCAGGCCAGAACAGGTTTGTCCCACCCAAGCAGACTTCCCAGCCAGATCAGGCCAGGCACGTAAATTACGATATTTCCGATCAGCATTGCGGTCAGGGTTGTGTACCATTTACGGTCCCATCCACGTTCAGCGAGATAGCCAGCGCATACGGCTGCCAAGGCAAAGCCCAGCAGATATCCGCCGGTTGGTCCGAGCATGTAGGCAAGACCGATGCCCTTTTCGGGACTTCCTACAAATACTGGCAGCCCCATTGCACCTAGCGCAAGGTAGGAGATTACGGTTAGTCCGCCGAGTTTCCACCCGCAGGCCATGGAAAAAGCCAAAACCACGAAAGTTTGCATGGTCATGGGAACCGGATAGAACGGAATCTGGATTTTGGCTGAGGCAGTCAGAAGGACTGCACCAAGTGCTATCAGGACCATACTCCTGATGCTCGCTGAGTCAATCCGCAACAGACTGCTCAAGGTAGGATAATGCACGGATTGCATGGTCATTCTCTAGTTCAATGAATTTTTATCAGTCTTCATGCTGATCAGATTAGGCAATTCTGGAAATTGACTGTATTTCCAGCAAAGTAATTCTAAATGATGTCTGGATTGTATCACATGGCTCATTACTGGACTGCATGAGTTGCCGTGAATTGTGTTTCTGCCATGATGATTCGATATGGGGCAGGCCATGAATGGTCAACACGTCCATTAAACGGAAACAACTCCTCTGGATCAAAATAACCGAGT
Source organism: Gammaproteobacteria bacterium (assembly GCA_026709505.1). Lineage (GTDB taxonomy): Bacteria > Pseudomonadota > Gammaproteobacteria > Arenicellales > Poriferihabitantaceae > Poriferihabitans. The sequence continues at coordinate 150,434 of JAPOSW010000072.1, forward strand.
GAGAAAATCGAAGAGTTTCATCCTGAAGATATCGCCACACTCAGGAGAACGGCAATCTTTGCTCTGACTTCAGCTACTAATTGCCGGGGGGCCTTGTTTTCAAGCCTGACCTTTCGCACCCGTCAATTCATATTCCGAAGATGATCGGAGAGCATTAATCCCGTGACCCTGCCCGACGGGGGCAGAATGACTTCGAACAGATATCCTTTGACTCTGGATATAATGGGGCAGAACAGCACCAGGCCAGTCTTTTCACTGTAGCTTCGCGGGATCAATACTATTGCAGGTGGCGGCCTGCCTGTTCGCGGCCAGCTTGGGGAGAAAACGCGAGCCATACGATGTCACCAGCATCCGGAACGTACTGCTTTACTACCATTGTTCCTTCCCTGTGCATCACCGGTGTCCTGTCAGGGTGACGGTTCTCTGGCGTCACTTGAGCCAGCATCTCGGACAGGCTGCAAGTCTGCTTGCACATGACGACCTGGTTGTTCCGGGCATTCATTTTTATAGCCGATCCTTCCGAAATGCCCCATTGCCCTGCAATGACTTTCGGGATGCGTACAGCGAGGCTACCTCTCCATTTTCCGATATACAGATTGACACTCATGCTAAACGCCTCAAAAAACAATCTAAATCACTATCCTTTTTGTGGCCTGTTTTCTTCCGAATTCAAAAATGATCTACTGTGAATCTGCAAGAGACAACCCTTGATCCTGAGACTATTTCGGGTTTCGTAAAATTCATGTGCATAGGCATGAAAGTCAAGGAACATTCTGCCAGCTTCCACCGAGAGCCAGATTGAGTCCAATCCATTCATCCAGCCTGGCTCGCTCAATTCTGGCCAAGTCTGCCTCTGTGGAAAACACCCGACGCTGAATGCTAAGCACATCCAGCAGATCGGTTTCGCCTTCATTGTACTGGAGCTGGGCAATGCGCAAAGCATGATTGGCATCATCGGCAGCCTGATGCAGGGAAACTACACGATCATGCAGAACAGCATTTTGGTCAAGGCTGTTTTCGACCTCGATAAATGCATCAAGCACTGTTTGCGCATAAACTGCGATGGCCTGTTTTTGCTCTGCTGATGCCTGTTCTACCTCAGCCCTGCCCAGCCCTCCATCAATGAGCGGGACGAGCAGGCTGGACGCTGCCTGCCAAACAGCATTAGCGGGATTGAGAAAATTTGACAGGTCGCTTGATGCTCCGCCAATACTTCCGGTGAGGCTGATTCTAGGCATCTGCGCCACCCTGGCCTGTTTGACACGGTTGAATGCTGCAGCCACTGATCGTTCCGCAGCAACTATGTCTGGCCGACGCTCCAATAGCGCTGAAGGCAGACCTGCGGGCGGAAGCGGCGGTACACTCGGCAAAGTGCTTCGTACATTCAATTCAGTTGAAGGATAACGTCCGATCAGGACTTCCAGTGCACGCAGGGCGTTTCGCTGGGCACCTTTTGCCGCAGCCAGAACAGATTCGGCGTTGGCCAGATCGGATCTTGACAAGGCAACCTCCTGCGATGAGGCCAGTCCGGTATCCTTCAATGCATGAACGATGCGATTAGTTTCGGTCAGTGCATCGACCGTTTTTTGGGCAACTTCGACCTGGTGATTGGACTCAATCACCAGAAAGTAGGCCCGTGCAACAGCAGCAGCCAAAGAATTCTGGCTAAAAACATAATCTGCCTCCGCTGACTGTGCACTCAAGGCGGCAACGGCAGTACCTGCCCGAATTCGCCCCCACACATCCAGCTCCATGCCAGCCTGGAGACCGAGACTAAGACTCTCTTGACTGTCGCCAGTTTTGATGAAACCACCTTGTTCTGCTTCACTGACAAGAGTTACCGTTTGCGACAAGCCCGCTCCTGCCTGCTCTGCCAGCGCCCATGATCGTTCTACGTTCCGGGCTGCAGCCTGAAGATTGCGATTCCCGGTCTGGGCCTCTCTGGCCAACTCTGCTAAAACCGGATCTCCAATCCTTTCGATCCAGCCAACCCTGACGTCGCCGACGCTCTCTACAGCATTAGACCAGGCATCGGGCACTGCGGGCAAGGAATCGACCACAACCTGTTTTATGTCGGTTGATGGACGGTTCACCCCACATGAACACAAGCCAGCCGAAATCAGAATAACCGCTACCAGCCTAATCATCCAATTTATCCATATATGCCTGTTCAAGCAGCAGTTTCATTGCTGTTGATGCGAAACAGCAACGAGTATAATACCGGAGTCACCAGCAGGGTGATGAATGTTGCGAAGCTCAATCCGAACATCAGCACAACGCTCATTGACCTGAAAAACGCATCAAAATAAAGCGGCAAAACTCCCAGTACAGTCGTTAATGCACCCATTGTTACAGGACGAAGCCTGCTTGCTGCGGCCTCTATCAGCGCATCGAAACGGGGCACTCCCGAAGTGATAATCCGGTCAGTGCAGTCTACCAGTACAACCGAGTTTTGAATCAGGAGTCCAGACAGTGACAACAGTCCCAGCATTCCCATGAATTCAAGAGGCTTTTCCGTCAACAGCAATCCACAGACTACGCCTACAATCCCAAGCGGAACCACTGACCAGATTACAATTGGCTGCCGGATTGCGTTGAACAGCACGATGACAACCAGAACCATCGCCAGAATTGCCAATGGTACAGTACTCGCCAGATTTGTCTGTGCTTCGGCTGAATCACCAAATTCACCTTCCCACTGCAGTGAATATCCCTCGGGAAGATCGATGGCTTCAATCCTTGGTTTCAAGCGTGAAAACAGGTCGTCTGCATACACCCCAAGTGCCGGGTCGCACTGAACCTTGATCGAGAGAATCCGGTTTGTGCGCAGCAATCTTGCATCCCGCCACGTCAAGATGCCACCGTCAATGACCTGAGCAATCGGGACGGCTTTCTGGCTTATCTGGCTAATGACCTGGACGGAAGGCAAGCTCCAGGGTTCCAGGCGTTCCTTTTCTTCAGAACGTGAAATGATCGGAATCAGATTGTCCCCCTCGCGATACAAACCGCGCTGCCGGCCATCAAAGTGTTCGTCGAGCGCTTCGGAAACTGCCTTGCGAGTTATGCCTAGGCGTTCACCCTTGTTTTGAGAGTAAACCGGCTGGATGACGGGAACCTGCCGTCGCCAGTCATCCTTGATCAAAACCGCTTCCCCGTCTGCCGCCATGATGGTCTTGGCCTGGCTGGCAAGACCGCGCAGAACGCCTGGATCAGGCCCTGAAAACTTTGCCTCGATCTTCGAACCTCCACCGGGACCAAGCTGGAACTTCCATGCCTTGGCCTGAGCATCAGGAAAAGCTTCGTCGACATGGGCCTGAATCTCCCGGATCAGCCGATCATTGTCCTGATAGCGCACAGTTCGAACAAGCAGCTGGCCCTTGGATGCGCTCGGAGAGCCGGCTTCATAAATCAGCATGTACCGCAAGGCGCCCTCTCCAATCAATGTTTGCACATGCTCAACTCCATCCAGCTTTTTTACATGTTCTTCCAGCATTATCACATCGTTTCTTGTCCGTTCGATGCCGGTACCCTCCGGGAGAAAAAAGTCGACAACAATTTGGGGGGAGGTCGATGCTGGAAAAAACCCGGCCTTGACGAATTGAAAACCCCATACAGAGAGCAGGAATATCCCAAGCACGCCAAATAGCGTGAAATAGCGCCTGGACAGGATGGCTCTGATCAAGCCCCGATAGGCCTGCAGGAAACGCTTTTCCCCGGCAACCGGAGTATCGGGTTTCCTTGCGGATTGCGGGAATATCCAATGGCAAAGCAGCGGCGTTACTGTAAAGGCCAAAACCCAGCTCAAGCTCAGCGAGATCAACACTACCCAGAACAGGGAGCCTGTAAATTCTGCCGTGTCACCCGGGGCAAAGCCAACAGGAGCAAATGCCAGAATGCCGACAATGGTTCCGGCCAGCAAGGGCTTGAAGTTTTTCGAGGCCGCCTCCTTGGCAACCTCGAGCGTGTTCCTGCCCTTTTCCAGGCCAACCTGTATCGCATCGGTGACAACGACTCCGTTGTCAACCAGCATGCCCAACGAAATCACCAGGGCCCCAAGTGAAATGCGATGCATTGGGATGCCTGCGACCCACATGATGAATAGTGTTGCCGCCATGGTCAGGAGAACCGTTGCCCCCATGACCACGCCGGATCGAAATCCCATGAATACAACCAGCGTTGCAAAAACTATGACCAGCGCGGCAACGACGTTCCAGCCAAAACTGCGAATGGATGAATCGACCACTTTCCCCTGATGGTAAAACTCATGCAGAGCTATTCCAACAGGACGATTTACCCTTATCTCCGCGAGTTTCCTGTCCACGGCATTGCCTATCTTTACAACGTTGGCGCCGGGGACATTGGCTATCCCAATACCCAAGGCCGGCTGACCGTTGTAGCGGATATACTGCTTTACGGGCTCGATGTAGCCTCTCTTGATGTTCGCTATCTGTCCAAGACGAGTCACACTATCGGAGGAACTGCTACTGACCACCAGGCTCCGCAAGGCTTCAACAGAGTTGATGTCTCCGGTTGGCTGAACATGAATGCGCTCATCTCCCAGAATGATTTCTCCTGCTGGCGAGACCGAATTCTGCTGTACCAGGGTGTTGTAGACCTGATTCAGGAAAATTCCGGAAGCCGCGACGCGTTCCTGAGAAAATTCAATGAAGATTGCTTCTTCCTGCCCCCCGATAATCCTGACTTTTGCAACGCCATCGACAAGCAGCAGGTCGCGGCGCAGACCCTCGGCATAGGCCATCAATTCAACCGGAGAGAATCCTTCTCCGGCAAGCAGGTAGTAGATTCCGTAAACTTCGCCAAAGTCATCATTGACAATGCTTTTCCCGGTGCCCGGCGGCAGGTGACGCTGCGCCTCGTCTATCTTGTTCCTTACCTTCTTCCATGCCAGCTGAAGGTCGGCCCTGGTCCGCGAAGCGGCATAGCGAATTTCTACACTGATTTCCGACTTGCCGGCGATAGAAATCGAGTTCAGCGACTCAACTTCCGATAATTGCTGAAGCGCGGTTTCCAGGGGCTCGGTCACTTCATTCATCACTTCCTGGGGACTGGCTCCGGGATATTCAGTAGTGATCCTGGCTACACGAATCGTAAATTCAGGATCTTCAAAGCGAGGCATGTTTTGGTAGGCAAGCAGGCCGCCAGCTAACGCAACAATCATTCCGATTGTTCCAAGCAGCGGATTCCTGATGGAGATCTCAGCCAAGTTCACTGGCCGTTTTCCTAATTTGGCATCCAGGGGCGGACCTTCATCCCCTCATAAAAGAAACTGACGCCTGCAGCGACTATCGTATCACCCGGGCTTAACCCTTCCACTACGGTAACGGTATCACTCAAGTTCGGCTGCACTGCAACTGGCTGTTTTTGCAGACCTTGACCTTCGGTCACCAGCCAGACATACTTGTTCTCGCCTTCTGACAGGATTGATGAAAGCGGAACTGCAACACCGCCTTCTACAATGCCTGACTCTTCTGTAAAGCGTAAATCCAGTTCAACAGTCGCTGTCATGCCGGGCAGAATCAGCAGGTCTTCCGGCGGCTCGAATGACAGGCTCACCGAGTAGGTCTGGGTTGCCTGGTCGGCTTGACCGGCAAATTCCGTGAACTCGGCATTGATATGTTCACTGGGAGCGGCATCCAGAATTATTCTGGCATCTGCATTTTCAATCTGGCGGCCCCTGACCACAATGATGCTCGGAACATTTATCACTGCTTCAACTTCATCGCTTTGCAGGATGACGACTGGCTCTTTTGCCTGAACATTCTGGAATTGCCGGATCAATACACGTGAAATGCGACCGGAAAAAGGCGCTTTCAGGGTAGTGTCACTGAACGCTTTCTCGACTGTATCAAGAGCTGCTCGCGTGACGTCTTTTCGGGTGCGTCGGGAATCGAGCACACTGCGGGAAATTGCATCCTGGTCGTACAGCTTCTCGGCTCTCTGGTACTCCGTGTCCGCATTCTCGTATTCCGCTTTCGCCTGGGACAGCCGACTTGTTGTGTCGCTCTGGTCAAGCTGGGCAATAATGTCACCGCCTTGAACCAGGTCGCTTTCCAGTACGTTTAATTCCTTGACTTCTCCGGCGATCTGGAAAGTCAGTTCGACTGACTCCGCTGCCTGGATTACCGCTGGAAGCGTAAACGTCCTTTGAACCGGTGCATCCTCAACGGTCATCAATTTGGCAGGACGTATTTTTTCAGGGGCTTTCGAGGGCTGTTCTTCCGAGCACCCTTGAGTTAGCAAGAGCACAGCAAATGCCAATAAGCAGCAAGCAATCTGTTTAACCATCATTTATCTCGATGCCATTTACTCCTTCATATTATATGACTTTCCAGACTACTCGACTAACAGAGCTTAATCTGCCGGCAAATGGGAAAGTCAAGCCTTTCCAATGTGAACACCCAACAGGTTTTGCTCTTTCTGACCAAGCATGGAATCTATCAAGGGTATTGATTACCCTAGTCACTGTATTTCTCGATACAACCTCGTCTTCCATCACCCTGGATTCGAGAATGAAAATCTATCCATGATGAAAAAGTACCAAATCTTATCGACCATGACTTGAAGATTTCTCTATTCGAAGGTCGTTTTAACAGTTCTCGATCCAAAGTAATATTATCGATATAGCAACACTCTGCATTACGCAAGGGTGGAGAAGATTTGAATGCCGATCGGCAGTTAAATACTTTGTTTCTGAGCCTCTGCCCTCATTAATTTGTCATTAATTTGCCGATGCCACATGACGGGCAATCCACCTGAACCAATCTTGTTTTACAGAATACAACACTTTTGTTGACAACAATATTGTTGTATTATATTCCTTATATGGTTAACCAAAATTACAAGGCATGAAATCATCAACAGGTCGCTGGGTAAGTGGTGAAGACTTTTTCAATCGTGAAGCGGATCTCGGAAATTTGAAACGTCAAATCCTTGGGCGCAATCATGTGCTTTTATCCGGTCAGCGCCGGATGGAAAAGACGAGCATAGTCAGAGAGCTCGGCAGGCAGCTGGAGGAGGATGGTTGGACATTTCTGTTCGTCGATATTGAAGGGGCGAACTGTCCAGAAGACGTTGTAGCCAACATTGCTCAAGCCGCATACCCCGTACGTCCGGTTGCAAAACGGATTATAAGCACCATGGGCCACTGGTTTAAGGATAACGTCGAAGAAATCGGCGCACTTGATTTTGGGGTCAGGATTCGCGCCGGGCTGGATTCAGGAAATTGGAAACGGCATGGTGAGCAGTTGTTCCGCGACTGTGCGGTACAGAAAGAACCAGCACTTCTGGCGATCGATGAGTTGCCTATATTCCTGACACGAATGTTGTCCAATGATGGAAATCCAAATCGAGTTGAAGTGTTTCTAAGCTGGATGCGCAACGTGGTGCAGAGTCTTGGCGAAGATGGGCCGGTATTGATGGTCTCTGGTAGTGTCGGCCTTGAACCACTTGTGCGCAGGCTTGGAATACCCGATCGCATCAATCATTTTTACCCCTACCGTCTGGGACCCTGGGACAGGGCAACAAGCATTAAATGCTTCGAATCGCTCGCCGAGAACAACAAACTATCCATGGAAAATGGCGTGGCAGAAGCTGTCTATGATGCATTGGGGATCGGAATCCCTCACCACGTCCAGTCCTTTTTTGCACGATTGCGAGATTTTCTGGCAAGGGAGGAAAAAGACCGAGCTACACTGCAAGATGTCGACAAAGTCTATCGTATGGAACTTCTAGGGCCATCGGGGCAGAACGATCTCGTGCATTACGAGACAAGACTCCGGGAGACCTTTGATGATCAAGGCCACACCATTGCGATGAAAATTCTTGCCGAAACCGCGATCCAAAAAAAGCTTACTCCGGCTGCAATTCGTAATCTTGAAAGGTCGTATCGCCAGATTATGGAAAATGCAGGCCAGCTGATTTCTGAGGTGATGGATATTCTGGAACACGATGGATACCTCGTTCCCAGTGATAATGTTTATTGCTTTGCTTCGCGGTTGCTGCAGGATTGGTGGGAAGGGCGATTCCGGAATCACCATTCCCCTCTTGATCTTTCTGGAGATGTGTCAGCATCGATGAACGTCAAGGATGAATAGATTCCGTAAATTCAATCCCGGGACCTTTCAATCCGACGAGGAAGTGATTGGACAGTTCGTTGTCCGGAAACATGAATTGGCGGTCATTACCGATATTCTTATAGGGAATATCAATTCACCTTCATGCCAACATGCCCTGATCGTGGCACACCGGGGACGAGGGAAAAGCATGCTGCTTGCCCGCACAGCAGCAGAAATACGCACGAATCCCAAACTCAACGAGAAGATGCTTCCTGTCGTATTTATGGAAGAAAATCAGGAAATATCCAGCCTCTCCGATTTTTGGCTTGAGGCCTTGTTTCATATTGCCCAAGAATGCTCGTCAAGATATCCGGAAATGGCACGGGAACTGCATGATAGCCATGCCGAATTGAGTAAGCAATGGCGGGAACGATGGCATCAAGAACGTGTCCGGGCGGCTGTTTTGGATGCGGCGGATCGATTGAGTTGCAGGTTGGTTCTAATGGTAGAGAATCTGCAGTCTCTCTGTAGCAGCACGAATCGGGATTTCGGCTGGGAGCTCCGCGAAGTTCTCCAGACAGAACCTCGAATCATCCTGCTCGCTTCGGCGACCAGTCGATTTGACGAGCTGGACGACGCAAAGGAGCCGTTCTTTGAAATGTTTCGGATGATCAGCCTGAAAAGGCTGAATGCCCGAGAATGCTCTTGCTTATGGAGCACTATTGGCGGTGGAGAGGTGAGTGAGCGGGGGATGAGGCCGCTTGAAATCCTAACTGGGGGGAATCCCAGGCTTCTGGTTATCGTTGCCAGTTTCTCACAACACAAGTCTCTGTCTCACCTAACAGAGGAAATAGTGTCTTTGGTCGATGAGCATACCGAATATTTTCGCAGCCACCTGCTAGCCTTGAGTCCCACCGAAAGCCGAGTCTACTCGGCGATTCTCGATCTCTGGCAATTTTCAACTCCTAGCGAGATTGCAGGGCGGGCACGCATGGACACAAGAGTAGTGTCGACAATGTTGGGGCGTTTGATTAGCCGAGGAGCACTTGCTGTGGAAGGAAAAGGAAAGAAGCGTAGATACGCTGCTGCCGAACCGCTGTATTGCATCTATTACAAACTTCGGCGTAGTCGAGACGAGGCCGTAATCGTCGAGAACCTCATTCGCTTCATGTCTGCTTTTTACAGCGAGGAGGAGAAGGAGGAAATTTTCCGCATTGCAGCCCTGGAACGAAGGAAATTTCCGGGAATCAGACAAGGAATCGACAATGCGGCTACCAGATTGCCTGAGTTAGAGAGAATCCTGTCGAGTTTTGATCAGGAGGAAAAATACAGCGAAGATATTTCCGAGGCATTCGCAAAACAAGAATATTCCAAAGTCATCGATTTTGTGGATCAGGCTATCAATCGCGATTTGCCGATCCTTGGCCCAATATCACAAGAATTTAGATTCCGGACGTTGCTCTACAAAACAGAAGCACATTATGCACGGCGCGAATGGAAAGAAGCTATCGCAGTCTTGGATCAGGCTCTCCTAGTATTGGACCAGGTCGCAGTGCAGTTCGATAAAGATCAAGATCAGGGTATACGACAATCAATAGCCTCCACCCTGCATTTCAAAGGCGAAATTCTGGAGTCGAGTGGCAATCTAAATTTGGCTCTGGAAGCTTATGGCAACGTTGTGGAGAAATTCGGTGAAAGTGAAGACGACGCAGTGCGCGTGTGGAGTGCTATCGCTCTGAAAGATATGGGAAACCTGCACGAAAAATTGAAGGATTTCGATTCGGCCCTGGCGGCATGGGGGGAAGTGATAGAACGTTTCGAACCCCATTCGAACGCATACATTTCCGAATTGGTCGCTCGTGCACTGATGAGCAAGGGGAGAGTGCTTGGGGAGTCGGGCAAAAGTGATCTGGCGATATCATCCTTTGAGGAAGTTATCAGCCGATACAATAACAGTGACGATGAGCGCCTGTTACACTGGGTATCGGTAGCTCAACATATATTGGCATGGATCTCGTCCATATCCGGGGATCTTGAAGGAGCACTGTCTGCTTGTGAAGAAATTGTGGAACGCTCCGGTGCCACTGAAGATCCGAAACTTGGGGAGTATGTCCTCTATACACAGATTCTTCGGACCGACATTTTGACGAAACAGGGGCGTATTCAAGAGGCGCAGGAAGTCTGCCGGGAATATGAGAGGATAGCGGGTGCTCTGGATTATGACCTGAGTCAGGAACTTAACTGGCGCTCCAGATGTGCTTGGATCAGGATACTGCTGGCTCAACAGGATATTAGGGCGGCAGTTGGAATGTTTGCCGAGATGTATGAGGCTTTCATTCCAGACAACGGAGTCGTGATCCGGACTACGGTAGGGTTCGCAATTGAACTAATTGCAAACGGAGTGCCTGCGCAGGAACTTATAGGGATTTTGCTGGATGAAGAACAAAAAGCAGATTGGCTAGTTCCACTGGTTGTTGCCTTGAGGCAAATCTCTGGCGAGACCGTTAAAGCCCCGGAAGAAATTCTCCAGGTGGCTTCTGACATTCTGAACTGCTTGCAGGAGAGAGCGACACGAGCGTCTCAGAAACCGTCCGTCAACGCATAAGAAACATCTGACAGATTGACAATTTACCCTTCTTATGACAATCAGGAACCTGTATTCAGCTCGGCTTCTGATTCGCTTTCCATTGGTGCTCTATCGCGTTCTAGGCGTGAGGCGCGATCAACAAGGTTCTTGACCGTTTCCTTTAACATCATCTCTTTCTATAATGCCCTCGACTTGAGCTTTCACTGCCCATACCACAACCAATGTAGCGATAAAACCAAGAAAAAACTTCCATATCTCCGATTTTTACTCCTAAGTTTTGTCATGACAATCTACCACAATACCTGATATCCCGATCAGGTTTATACCGTTCATCAGACATCTCCTTGTTATACTAGGCCTTTGCTTTCGTCTCCGAATCACAAATTCCTGCAAAAAGAAGATTGCCAATATGACACTGATCCGCACCATGACCGCATATCGCCTAATGCAACATAGGAGTCACCCCAGAGCGCTGTTGTGCCTATAGCCCATGAGCACAGCTTGATCAAACTGCCGAGTATAGCTATCCACTCCACCTTTCCAATTGATGGTTGATGACAACCCGGTATTTTGCATCCGAATCATGGGCCATGGTGATGCTATCCGATTGGATAAATTCATTCGTAATGAGGCTCAAGCAACAGGGCAAGCACATCACTGTCCTCTGCGACTGCTTACTGCGCAAGGGAGTTACCGGCATCCTCATTCATTTCGATGCATCGCATAATCCACTTGTGGAGATTCGTGTTGAAGGAATGTGACTTTCGGCAGTCTTGCCTTCCTTGGACCGCATCCTGAACGAGATGCTGCATTTCGGTGGAAGCGGGATCCGGAGCAACTCAACACCGCCCCTGCAACATGGCAGAAGCCCGAACGGAGCGCAAAGCCTGCACTGGCAAAATTTCAGGCGTTGATGCCTCAATTGCCGTGTGACAGCACGATCCCCTTGAAGCTTTCCGCATCTCTCCCCCGCATGGCTACGAGGCAAGAGAGATGCGGAAGTCTTGTCATCATGACTGTCCCTGGACGCTCACAGACTCGCTCGACAACCCCTTGAGATCGTCGATTCGGGCATTTGAGCGTACGGGCGACGCGGAAACCGTTGTTGTTGTTGCGGTTGTCCGGCCTGTTCCTGTTGCGATTTGCGGAGCGCAGGTTCCTCGGATTGTTGTTCCAAGAACCGCCACGCAACACGCGGAAGGGGGACAGTCAGGCTCTCTGAACGGATCAAACATCCCGCCCCGAAAGATCGCCTGGCGCAAGCGCCATGTATCGGCATGCTCGGCATGGGCAATCCATGCATGCACTTTTTGCCGGGCTTCTGCGCATGGAATATCGCCAAACCGACAACGGCCCCTGATTCCTCGAAGCCGGTTTCGAAATCGCCGCACGTTGGCCTCCGGCATTCTTCGACTGCCGTTGGATAGCAGCACATACCCCAGGAACGTGGCAGGTTCTTCGGTCGGACAAATGAAGGTTTTCTCCGGATGGAGTTTTAAGCGGCGACCCTCCAGAAACCCTGCAATTCGATGCTGCCAATCCTCCAGAATTCCGGGATCGTCATGAAACAGTGCAAAATCGTCCACGTATCGCAAGTAGCCTTTTGCCCGGAGTACCTCCTTGCAGAAATGATCCAGGCCATTGAGATAGAGATTGGCAAAAACCTGGCTGGTCAGGTTTCCGAGAGGCAGACCTCTACGGCGCGTATTCGGGGTGAGCAGATCATCGCCCGGGAAAAACTGGATGACCGGTTCCTGCGGATTTGACGCATCAATGATGCGGTCTGCCAACCACACCGTGTCGGAGCATCGGATCAGGCGGCGCAGATCACCCTTGAGAATTTCGTGATCGATGGCTGGAAAATAACGATAGATGTCGCATCTCAGCACATGGCGATAGCGGTTACGGAATTTTTCATATCGGTCTACAGCCCGGTGCGTGCCCTTGCCCTTTCGGTTGGCGTAGCTGTCGAAAATGAAGCTGCGCTCCACGATCGGATCGCACACTGCACAAAGGGCATGATGAACCACCCGGTCACGAAACGGGGCCGCCGAGACAAGGCGATGCTTGGGATCAAAAATCTCGATTACCTTGTAGCGCCCCGGTCGATACTGGCCGCTTCTGAGTTCGTTTTCCAGACGCAAAATTTCCTTTTCCTGGTTGGCCAAGAATGCTGTCACACCGGGCTTTCTTCGCTTGCCCTTTGCAGCATGGCGCGTGGCATTCAGCAGTGCCGGAAAGGAAACGATATCCTCAAACAGATCGATTGCCTTCATGACGCTTGTGGGCTTTTCTCCAGGCACCTATAGATCGTCCTGTAGCATCAAGACTTCGAACCGCATGCTGGAATCGCCGCGAATCCAGGAAACGGAGTTCGTGCGCTATACGAAAGAGGAATCGTAACTTCTCAATACCGAGGTTGGCTTGTGCCAACTGCGTGTCTCGCCGCTTGCTGTAGGTTGCTTCAATCAGTGCTTCAAGCACGTCAATCGCGGTGCACTGGATGCGGTCTCCGAGCAGGAATTTCTGGGAACGGGG